>CAVFRF010000068.1:0-16721 GCA_963624975.1 Bacteroidaceae bacterium | reverse complement strand
GTCTCGATGGCGTTCATGTAGGGCACCAGCACCTCGGGCACCTTGATGGTGCCGTCGGCCTGCTGGTAGTTCTCGATGATGGCGGCCATGGTGCGGCCCACGGCCAAGCCCGAACCGTTGAGCGTGTGCAGATACGCGGTGCCCTTGCCGTCGGCCTTCTTGTACTTGATGTTGGCGCGCCTCGCCTGGAAGTCGCCGCAGCAAGAGCACGACGAGATCTCCTTGTAGTCGTTGTACGAAGGCAGCCACACCTCCAGGTCGTAGGTCTTGGCAGCCGAGAAGCCGATGTCGCCGGTGCACAGCGTCACGACCCTGTAGGGCAGGCCCAGCAGCTGCAGGATGTTCTCGGCGCTCTGCACCATCAGCTCCAGCTCGTCGTAGGAGGTCTCGGGGGTGGCGAACTTCACCATCTCCACCTTGTCGAACTCGTGCACGCGGATCAGGCCACGCGTGTCGCGGCCGGCGCTGCCCGCCTCCTCGCGGAAGCACGGGGTAAAGGCGCAGTACTTGCGCGGCAGCGTCTCCTCCGCCAGCGTCTCTCCCCTATGTATGTTGGTGAGCACCACCTCGGCGGTGGGGATGAGGTACAGCCCGCCGGTGGTCTTGAACAGGTCGTCCTCGAACTTGGGGAGCTGGCCCGTGCCGGTGAGCGTCTCGGCGTTGGCCATCACCGGGCACCACCACTCCTTGAAGCCACGCGACAGGTGGGTGTTGATCATGAAGTTGATGAGCGCGCGCTCGAGCATCGCGCCCTGGCCGCCGAGCAGGATGAACCTGGCCTGCGTGAGCTTGACGGCCCTCTCGAAGTCGATGATGCCCAGCTCGGGACCCAGGTCCCAGTGCGGCTTCATCTCGAAGTCGAACTCGCGCGGGGTGCCCCAGCGCCTGCACTCCACGTTCTCGCTGTCGTCCTTGCCCGCGGGCACCGACTCGTGCGGGATGTTGGGCGTGCCCATGAGGATCTTGGAGAGCGCCTCCTCGACCTCCGAAAGCTCCGTGCTCAGGGTATCGATCTGCGCGTTGACCTCCTTGACCTCGGCCTTCTTGGCCTCGGCCTCGTCCTTCTGGCCGGCGCCCATGAGCTTGCCGATTTCCTTGGAAGACGAGTTGCGCTGAGCCTGCAGAGCCTCGACCTTGCCGATCAGCTCGCGCCTCCTGGAGTCCAAGCTGGTGAAGGCCTGCGGATCGAATGCGGTGAAGTTGCGAAGCCTCATGGCCTCGGTCACCGCGTCGAGGTTCTCGCGTACGTACTTGGCATCGAGCATCGGGTTTCCTCCTAGAATCGCGAATCTGCAGCTCTTACAAAAATGGCGCCCCGTTTTCGCGGGACGCCATATAAGGTTCGCTTTGGTGCGGGCGAAAGGACTTGAACCTTCACGAGCCGAAGCCCATAGGCACCTGAAGCCTACGCGTCTGCCAATTCCGCCACGCCCGCATTAGCAGAAGGAATCTTAACACAAAACTTCAAACTCAAGCCGGGTTTGGGCAAAACGGTTACAATTGGGGAGTCGGTGGCAAAATACGAGGTAGCGAGCGTGCGCGAACGGTCGCATCTCGGCCCCCGACAGCCTGCAGCAAATCGAAACGAATCTAAAACGAACCACCTGTGGAGGCACATTGCAACCCGATTTCTCGCCCAGCAGACCCGAGGCAAGCCCGCGCGGCAACGCATCGAACCCCGGCCTTCTGCTCAACCGCTACGTGGTGCAGGAGAGCCTGGGCTCGGGCAGCGGCGGCACGGTCAACCTCGCCTGGGACACCCGGATCCAGCGCAACGTGGCCATCAAGCGCATACCGCTGCCGCACGATTCGCATCAGGCCATGGCCCCGGGGCTGGAGGAGGCCCGCACCGCGGCGCAGCTGCACGACTCGCGCATAGTGAACGTGTACGACTTCGAGATCGAGGGCGACGAGGCGCTGCTGATCATGGAGTTCGTGGACGGCATGTCGCTGGGCACCCTCATGGACCGCATCCCGCGCAAGCTCAACCTCGACGAGATCGCCTCGGTGGTGCAGAACGTGGGCAAGGCGCTGCAGCACGCCCACCAGCACCATGTGCTTCACCTCGATGTGAAGCCCGACAACATACTCGTAGACACCTCGGGCACCAGCAAGGTCACCGATTTCGGAATTGGCAAGCTGGCTTCCAGCAGGTTCGTGCCGAGGCTTGCGGGACTGGGAGCCGGCGCGGATGCCGGCAACGATGCGCCCGATGGCGACGACGCTCCCGAGGCCCCGCTCGCAACGCACATTCCCGGGATGTACGGCGCTGCCGTGGGCGGCACCATCGGCTACATGCCTCCCGAGCAGATCGAGGGCCTCGAGGTCACGGCTCGCACCGACCAGTGGGCGTTCGCCGTGCTGGTGTACGAGCTTATAGTGGGCGAGAACCCGTTCGTGGCGCCCACCTTCGACCAGTCGCTCAGCGAGCTTCGCAGCGCGCGCATCGTCATCCCCTCGGCCACGGACCCTTCGCTCGACCCCGCGATAGACGACGTGCTGTTCCAGGCCATGAGCCTCGACCCTGGCGGCAGGTTCACATCGGTGGAGAAGTTCGTGTCGGCGCTCATGCCCTTCCTGGGCGACCCGAAGACCGGCAAGTCGCGCATGGGCAAGCTCGTGGAGACCCTGCAGGACGACGTGGCGCTGGGCAGCCCGCAGGAGCGTATGGCCGCGCTCAGGCGCAAGTCGCTAGGACTCCCCGACGACGATGTCGAGAACGTCCCGCAAGGCGCGGACCCGGGCTCGACCGAGGAGCTGGACGACGGAGACGGAGCGACGGCCAAGACGCGGGTCCGTGGCAGGTCGCGCTCGCGAGACACGGCGAAGCGCGCCCGCCAAACCCAGGGACGCGCCGCCGACGAGTCGTACGACCAGCGCATGCCCGCCAAGGAGCTGCCGCAGATCCGCAACTGCATATCGCCCAAGGCGGCGCGCGTGGTGGCGCGGGTCGCCAGCGCGGCATCGTGCGCCGTGGTGGGGCTGCTGGGAGTCAACGGCCTCGCGTCGGCCGCCATGATGGACCAGGCGCTGGCGAGCACCGGGCTTGCGCTGCCGCTCATCACGGCCATCGTGGCATGCGCGGTGGGAGCCGTGGGCGCGCTGTGGCCCAGGGTCGGCTCGGCTGCGGCGCTGGCGCTTCTGGGCGCCGGGGCCATAGCCGCGGGATACGTTGCCAACGGCGCCATCGCGCTGGCGATCTCGGCCATATGGTGGGCCTTCATCGGCAGGCTCGACGGAGTCGCCGCCACATGCGGCCTGGCCGCGCCGTGCCTGGGCTGCATATCGATGGCCTACATGCAGCCGCTCTTGTGCGGCTGGTGCCTCGAGCTTCGCGACGCCGTGCTCACCTCGGTGCTGGGAGCCGCGCTCATGGTCACGGTGTTCCCCATCACGGGCGCGTCCGACATCTTCGCCTCGGGTCTGGCGTTCGCCTCGCACAGCACCGCCACCGACCTCGCCGCCTCCAACGTGTACGCGCAGCCATGGGTGTGGATAGATGCCGCGGGATGGGTGGCGTCCACCGTGGCTATGCGCCTCCTAGCCAAACACGGAAACAAGGCGCTCTGCCTTGCCGGTTCAGCGGCGGCGATGGCTATAATTGTGGTTTCGAGAGCATTGGGCGCCACGACGGGCGGCATTGCGGGCGAGGCGTTCTCGCCTATGGCCGTGGCGGCGATGGCGGTTCCGCTGGCTGCGATGCTGCTGGCCGTGTGGATGCACGACCCCCAGGGCAGATAGGCAGCCCGGACGGATAGACCGCAAGCCCAAGGCGATGCAGAAGTACACAAGCATGCGGCACGTGCCCCGAGGCGCGGCCAGGCATTTGACCAGATGCGTTTAGGAGGACTTCGAGTTGGGAATCTTCTCTAAATTCGAGGGAAAGGTCGACGACGCGTTCGACGGCATGGCAAGCTCGGTATTCAAATCCCCCATAGAGCCCACGCAGATCGCCAAGAAGTGCGAGAAGGAGATGCACCGCGGCAAGCTCGTGGGCAAGGGGATGCAGTACGCGCCCACCCTCTACACCGTTCTGGTAAACGACAACGACGACAAGAGGCTGTTCGGCTTCTATCCCACGATGGCGGGAGAGATCGAGACGTTTCTCGTGGGCGCGGCGGGCGACGCCGACCTCACGCTGGAGTGCCGCCCGCTGGTGAGGTTCATCGCCGACGACGGCCTAAAGAGCGGCAAGTTCCATGTGATCGCCGAGGTGGTGACCTCCAACATCATCGCCGAGCTTCGCGAGGAGGAGGCCGAGTACTACGGCCTCGACAACTTCGCCAAGGGCTCTAGAGAGCCCATCCCCTCCAGAAACTCCAATCCCCGCCGTCCCGGCGGCACCAGCAGGCGCAGCCAGGACGACCCGCGCCAGCCCCAGGCTCCCGTCAAGGTGCAGCCGGTGCGCAGCGGCGCAGGCGGATACGCCGCGACGCCCGGCTCCGACGTGGATGCCGCGCTGGATGCCATCGGGCTGGGCGCAGACATGGGAGCTGCGGCAGCAAGCGCGGGCGCGGGCGCGATGGCGGCGGGTTCGCATGCCAGGCGCTCCGAGGCCGCCGGCTACGACGACCCCTACCAGCCCGAGGCCAGCGACGCCAACCAGGGCGGCGGGTACGGCAGCTACGACGAGTACGCGGCCTCGCACGGCCACTCCCCCTCCGGCAGCGACCGCAACGCCGGCTACGGATACCAGGGCGTGCTCGAAAACGCGCGCACCGGCGAGCGCATCTCGCTCGACTACCGCAACATGATGGTGGGACGCGAGACCCATTGCGACATCTGCATTCCCGACGGCAGCGTGTCGCGCAACCATGCCCGACTCGAGATGGACGACATGGGCAACTGGTCGATCGAAGACCTCGGCTCCACCAACGGCACCAAGGTCAACGGCCGTCCCATCTCGCGCTCCAAGCTCAGGTTCGGCGACCAGATCACCTTCGGCACCACCGTGATGATCTTTCAGAAAGGATAACCTTTGATAGACGTCGCACTATGGATCGGGAGAATTCTCCTGATCGCGCTGCTCTACCTGTTCCTGTTCGCCGTGATGCGCACGGGCGTGGGTCTGGTGAAGGACCAGCGTCGCAAGGAGCACGGCTGGAACATCAAGGTCGAGCGCGGCCCCAAGGAGCTTCTGGGGGTCAAGATCAAGGTCACGGGGCCTGTCGTGGTGGGCAGGTCGCCTGGCGCCGACATCGTGATCGGCGACTCTTTCGTGTCGGGAAAGCATGCAAGGTTCATGATCAACGGCAAAGACCTCGTGGTTGAGGATCTGCAGTCTACCAACGGAACTCTGCTCAACGGGCAGAGGCTCCTGCAGCCCACCATCCTTCGCAAAGGCGACGAGATCACAATCGGAGACGTGGCGATCAAGGTAGGCAGGGAATGACCCCCAAAGACCCAAAGCACAAGATGCCCATCGTGGTCGGAGCCAAGTCCGACGTGGGCTGCGTGCGCGAGCAAAACGAAGACTCGATGCTGGTGAAGACCCCGCTTCTGGTGGTGGCCGACGGCATCGGAGGGCAGGAGGCCGGCGAGGTCGCCAGCCAGATCGCGGTGGAGACGATGGCCGAAGAGGCCCCGATGGTGGCCGACGCGCAGGCTCTCGTGGAGGCCGTGGAAGAGGCCAACCGCGCGGTGATGGAAGCCGCGTACATGGGTCGAGGCCGTCCCGGCATGGGCACCACGCTCACCGCCGCGGTGATCGACGGCTCGGTGATGGCGGTGGCGCAGGTCGGCGACTCCAGGTGCTACAGGCTGCGCAACGGCGAGCTGGAGCAGCTCACCCACGACCATTCGCTCATCGCGTCGCTCATCGAAAGCGGCCAGATCACCGAGGAGGAGGCCAAGACCCACCCGTCGCGCTCCATCATCACCAGAGCGCTGGGGTCCGACCCCAACATGGTGCCCGACGTGTTCCAGTTCGACGTGAAGAAGGGCGACCGCATCCTGCTGTGCTCCGACGGTCTGCACGGCATGGTGTCCAAGGAAGAGATCGTCCAGACCCTGAGCAGCTTCGACAATCCACAGAGAGCCGCCAACCAGCTGGTGGAGCTTGCCAAGGCGCATGGCGGTTCCGACAACGTCACGGTGATCGTGGCCAACGTGGACGACGTGCGCCAGATGAGCGAGGTGGCCATAGCCGCCAAGAAGAAGCGCAAGTGGTCGGCGCTGGTGTTCTCCATCGTGGCCATAGCGCTCATCGCCTGCGCGCTGGGAGCGTTCGGCCTCTACGTGAAGAACTCCGCATACCTCGTGTCCGAGAACGGGTACGTGTGCCTCTACAGCGGGCGGATGGACTCCATCGGCGGCATGGGCTTTCAGGAGCTTGTGCGCAACACCGGGGTGCAAACGTCCAAGCTTCCCGACATCACGGCGCAGAAGCTGGAGTCGGGCATCCAGTTCGACACCCTCGACGAGGCCGAGAAGGTGGTGCAGGACTACGAGAGCCAGGTGAAGGCCACCGACAGCATCTCGCAGCAGCAGGCCACGAGCGAGCAGTCCGTCCAGCCCGAAGCCGACGGCTCGGCCGGCCAGACCTCCGACGATTAGGAAGAGCATACCCATGTTCAAGTGGAGGTCGACAGAGCTATATCTGATACTCGGAGCCACCCCGGTGCTGGCCCTCTTGTTCGTGATGTCCGCGGTAACGTCGGGCAACCCCCTCACGATCGAGGCCTTCGCGGTGCCCATCGGGCTGTTCGTGGCGTTCATGGTGTCGCACTTCGCCATCTGCAAGCTGGCACCCAACTCCGACAACGCCATATTGCCCATCACCTACGCGCTCTCCGGCATCGGCATCGCGTTCGTGTTCAGGCTGGCCCCCGAGCTGGCGGTCAACCAGCTCATGTGGCTGTTCGCCGGCGTGGCGCTCATGCTCATCACGCTGGTGCTGGTGCGCTCCATCTCCGAGATCGCGCGCTACAAGTACACCATGATGCTGTTCGGCATCTTGCTCATGCTGCTACCCGCCGCGGTGGGCGTGGAGCACTACGGCTCCAAGATCTGGCTGAGCATCGGCGGCATGTCGTTCCAGCCGGGCGAGATCGCCAAGGTGCTCATCGTGCTGTTCCTGGCGGCCTACATGGCCGACAACCGCGAGATGCTCTCGGTGTCGCAACGCCGCATCGGCCGCATCTCGATCCCCGACTTCAAGACGCTGTTCCCGCTGCTCATCATGCTGGCGCTGGCGCTTCTGGTCGTGGTGTTCGAGAAGGACCTGGGCAGCGCGCTGCTGTTCTTCGGCCTCTTCCTCGTGATGATCTACGTGTGCACCGGGCGCATCAGCTACGTGCTGGTGAGCTTGGCGCTGCTGGCGGTGGCGGCCGTCGCGCTCTACTTCACCATGGCGCACGTGCGCTCGCGCGTGGACATATGGATCAACCCGTTCGACTATGCGCAGGACCAGGGCTACCAGCTGGTGCAGGCGCTGTACTCCATGGCCGACGGAGGCCTCTTCGGATCGGGCATCGGGCGCGGCATGCCCACCTCGATCCCCGTGGTCGAGAGCGACTTCATCTTCGCGGCCATCGCCGAGGAGACGGGCCTTCTGGGCGCCTCGGGCGTGCTGCTGCTGTTCGTGCTGTTCTGCATCAGGGGCTTTGCCACGGCGGCCCGCGCGCGCAGGGACGTGGACGCGTTCGCGGCCGTGGGCCTCACCGCGTCCATCTCGTTCCAGGCGTTCGTGATCGTGGGCGGCGTGACCGGGCTTATCCCCCTCACCGGCGTTACGCTGCCCTTCATGAGCCAGGGCGGCTCGTCGCTCATAGCGAGCTTCATCGTGGTGGGACTGCTGCTGCGCACCGGCGACGACGGCACGGGCACCGGAACCGAGATCACTATGGTGTCGCGCGGCCTCAACTCCAGCGGAGTGCTGGGCCGCGTGGCGCTGGGCAAGAGGCTCACCCGCATACTCGTGGTGTTCTCGGCGCTGTTCGCGCTGCTCATCGCCAACCTCACCGGCATCATGGTGGTGAGGGCCGAGGGCATCCAGCAAATGCCCAGCAACAACCACACGCTGGCCAAGAGCGAGAAGATCCAGCGAGGCTCGATCGTCACGTCCGACGGCGTGGTGCTGGCCAAGTCGGTGCAGCAGTCCGACGGCTACTACTCGCGCGAGTACCCCGAGGGCGACCTCGCGTCGCACGTGGTGGGCTACTACTCCACGCGCTACGGCACGTCGGGAGTGGAGGCCTCGCAGAACGACACCCTCACGGGCAACAAGAACTTCTCCACCATATCGGGCGCCATCACGTCGCTCTCGGGCGGCTCGAACCCCGGCAACGACGTAACGCTCACCATCAACTCCGAGATCCAGAGGGCGGCGCAAGACGTGCTGGGCAGCAAGGCCGGCGCCGTGGTGGTGATGGACCCGTCCACCGGCGAGGTGCTGGCGATGGCGTCCTCCCCCACCTACGACCTGGGCGACGTGGACCAGTACCTCGACGGAAGCTCGAGCTCCGACGCGCTGTTCAACAGGGCCACGCAGGGCCTCTACACGCCCGGATCCACGTTCAAGACCGTAACGCTGGCGGGTGCCATCGACCTTGGCATCGCCACGCTGGACACCAAGTACGACTCCCCCGGCTCCATCGAGATCGGCGGGGGCAAGATCACGAGCTCTGGCGAGAGCAGCCTGGGCACCGTGTCGCTCGACCGTGCGTTCGCCTACTCGAGCAACGTGGTGTTCGCGCAGGTGGGCGACCAGATGGGAGCCGACAACCTGGTCAAGGTGGCCAAGGCGTTCGGCTTCGGCGACACCATCGACACCGACTTCGGCATCGCGGAGTCGCTCATGCCCAAACCCAGCGAGATGACCAAGTGGGAGACCGCGTGGTCGGCAGTGGGCCAGCCCGTTGGCGAGCATGCCAGCCCGGCAGGACCGCAGACCACGGTAACCGAGATGTGCATGGTGGCCAGCGCCATCGCCAACAACGGCACCATCATGACGCCTCACGTGGTGAAGAACGTGACCAGTCCGGAGGGAGCCATCGTGAAGACCACGGCGACCTCCGTGTACTCGCAGGCCTGCACGGCCGACGCCGCAGAGCAGGTCAAGCAGGCCATGACGGAATGCGTGGAGTTCGGCACCGGCACGGCCGCGGCAGTCGACGGAGCCGAGGTCTATGGCAAGACGGGCACCGCGCAGACCAGCAGCACCACCGACAACTCGTGGTTCATCGGAACCGCGACGGCAAACGGCAAGAGCGTATCGATTGCAATAGTTGTGGAGGACACCAGCGACGCGACCACCGGCAAGGCGGCCAATGTGCTCCGTACCTCCCTGCAGACGCTAGGTGCTCTATAGATGTATGGTAGACTTCGAAATTACCGCTGTTGCGGACGATTGAGGGGATGAAAAATTGCTTAATAGAACCATAGCTTCCCGGTATCGCATAATCGAGAGGGTCGGAATCGGCGGAATGGCCGAGGTCTACAAGGCCCAGGATGAGGTTTTGGGCAGGGTCGACGCCGTGAAGGTCCTCCTTCCGCAGTTCGCGTCGGACCCCACTTTCGCAGCTCGCTTCAGGCAAGAGGCGCAGGCTGCCGCCAACCTCAACAGCCCGTACATAGTTGGCATCTATGACTGGGGCCTCGACGGCGACACCTATTACTTGGTGATGGAGTACATCAGGGGCGTGGACCTCAAGACGGCCATCACCCAGCGCGGCGCGATCGGCCAGCGCAAGGTGGCCCAGATCGCTTCGCAGATCTGCTCGGGCCTCGCTGTGGCGCACAACAACGACGTGATCCATCGCGACATCAAGCCGCAGAACATCATGATCCAGCCCGATGGCAACATCAAGATCATGGACTTCGGCGTGGCCAGGGCCGGCAACTCCACCATGACGCAGACCGGTTCGGTGCTGGGCACCGCCAACTACGTGTCGCCCGAGCAGGCCCAGGGCAAGGTGCCCACCGCGGCATCCGACCTCTACTCGCTGGGCGTGCTGATGTACGAGGCCGTTACCGGCAAGCTCCCGTTCGAGGGACCCGACGCCATCTCGGTGGCGCTCAAGCAGGTGCAGGAGATCCCGGCTCCCCCGAGCCAGATCAACCCCGACATCGACCCGGCTCTCGAAGCCATCATCCTCAAGGCCATGGAGAAGGACCCGCTGGCCCGCTTCGAGTCGGCCGAGGAGATGCGCAGCGCCATCAACAGCTACCTCAACGGCAACCCCGTGAACCTCGGCCCCGCGGGCGGAGCCACCACCCAGGTTCTGCGCGGCAACGGAGCCGGCACCACGTCTGTGCTGCCCGTTGGAAGCGACAGCACTTCGGTGATGGGCACGCAGGGCGCTGGCAACATGGCCAAGCGCGCCGAGCACGACGGCCAGAGCAAGAAGAAGATGTCCAACGGCAAGAAGGCGCTGCTCGTGATCGCCATCATCGCCGCGCTGGGCATCATCGGCGGCGTGGTGTACGCGATGGTTGGCGGAGGTTCGTCGGCCGTGCCCGACCTGTCGGGAATGACGGAGACGGAGGCCAGGCAGGCCATCGCCGATGCCGGCTACACGATAGGCGACGTGACCAAGGACTACAGCGACACCGTTGCAGAGGGCAAGGTCATGAGCCAGAACCCCGGTGCCAAGACCATGGCCGAGAAAGGCTCGAAGATCAGCTTCGTGATCTCGCAGGGCGTGAAGCCCCCCAACAAGGTGATAGTGCCCGACCTCACCGGCAAGACCGCCGAGCAGGCAGGCGAGGAGCTTAAGAAGCTAAACCTCGTGAGCGCGGCCGGCGATGCCGTGTACGACGACGAGATCGACGCTGGCAAGGTGTGCAAGCAGAGCGTGGCCGCCGGCACCACCGTAGACGAGGGCAGCACGGTAACGTTCTACCTGTCGCTCGGCCAAGAGATGGTGACCATTCCCAGCGTAGTTGGCGACGGCGAGACCAGCGCCAAGTCGCAGCTGCAGAACGCCGGCTTTACCGTGAGCACCACCTACTCGTACAGCAGCACCAAGGATGCCGGCATAGTGATATCGCAGAGCAAGACCGGCACCGCGGCCAAGGGCACCACGATCACCATCGAGGTGTCGCAGGGTCCCGAGCCCAAGAAGGACAGCTCGGGCGGTAGCGGCGGCACCACCGGTGGGGGAGACGACACCGACAACACCAACACGAACAGCACGAGCAGATAGAGCCTACAAGGCCAAGTGAAAGCGTAAGCCCCCGTCGGGATTCCCGACGGGGGCTTTCTAGTGCGCCGCGGACATCGGAATGCGCGACGCAAAAGAGGGGCCAGAAAACTTTTCCGGCCCCTCTTGCAATTCGAATGGTGCCCCCGGCAGGATTCGAACCTGCGACACCCGCTTTAGGAGAGCGGTGCTCTATCCCCTGAGCTACGAAGGCGCAATGGCTATTCTAGCGCATGCACGCCTGTTGCGGGAGAACCCAACGCGACAGGCGGCAGAAAGCCCGAGCCGGCTGCGGCCGCGCTCGCTCGCACGCTCGCCTAGCCCGCGAGCTTCTCGGCAGAAGCGATCTTCACGCAGATGCAGAACAGCTCGGCGGCCTCCGCCAGCTCCTCGATGCTGGGATAGGTGGGAGCCACTCGGATGCTCTTGTCGTCCGGGTCGTTCTTGTAGGGGTACATCGCGCCGGCGCCCGTCATCTTCACGCCGGCCTCCGCGGCCAGCTCCACGATGCGCTTGGCACAGCCCGGCAGGGCGTCGAACGTGATGAAGTACCCGCCCGCGGGGTCGGTCCAGCTGCCGATGCCGAGTCCGCCCAGCTCGCGCTCGAAAATCTCCTTCACCTTGTCGAACCTTGGGGCGATCAGGCCGGCGTGCTTCTTCATGTGAGCCTCGAGCGAGCCAGGCTCGGCGAAGTACAGCGCATGCCTGAGCTGGTTGATCTTGTCGGGGCCGATCATGGCGAAGCCCAGGAACTTCTTCATGTCGGCGATGTTGGCATCCGACGAAGCCACGCAGGCGATGCCCGCTCCGGGGAAGGTGACCTTGGAGGTGGAGGCGAACATGTAGAACATGTCGGGGTTGCCTGCAGCATCGGCCGCATCCTTGAGGTTGGCCACGTTGGGGTGGTTGTCGCTCAGGTGATGGATGGCGTAGGCGTTGTCCCAGAAGATCCTGAAGTCGGCTGCAGCAGGCGCCAGCTTGGCGAAGCGCTGCACCACCTCGTCGGAGTACACGATGCCCTGCGGGTTGGAGTACTGCGGCACGCACCAGATGCCCTTGATGGAATCGTCGGAAGACACGAGCTTCTCCACCATGTCCATGTCGGGGCCGTCGTCGTGCATGGGGATTGCGATCATCTCGATGCCGAAGTGCTCGCAGATCGCGAAGTGCCTATCGTAGCCCGGCGCGGGGCACAGGAACTTCACCTTGTCGAGCCTGGCCCACGGGGTCGAGCCCAGCACGCCGTGCGTCATGGCATGCGCCACGAGGTCGTACATGATGGTGAGGCTGGAGTTGCCCAGCACGATCGTGTTGGCTGCGTCTACGCCCAGCACGCCGCCCATGAGCTTGCGCGCCGCCTCGAGTCCGGGAAGCCCGCCGTAGTTGCGCGGGTCGACCTCGGCCACGTTGGCGAAGTCGGTGTTCTCGTCCACCACGCCCAGCATGCCCAGCGACAGGTCGAGCTGCTCGGGAGAGGGCTTGCCCCTCGACATGTCGAGCTTCTTGCCCAGGTCCTTGAACTCGTCGTATCGCTGCTGCGCCTCTGCCTTGGCCGCCTGCAGCTCTTCCGTGGTCATCTCGTCGTACTTCATCGCTGTTCTCAATCCTCGCTTCAAGCAAAAAACTCTACATTTCCCAGGCGTCGCGGCCGCGCATGGCGCGTGCCCCGATGTCGTTTCTATAGGTTACGCCTTCCCAGTCGATAAGCTTGCATGCTTCGTACGCGCGGTTGCGTGCTTCCTCGAAGCTGCCGCCCAGCGACGTGACGTTGAGCACTCGCCCGCCGTTGGTGAGCACCTGCCCGCTGTCGGAGAGCTTGGTGCCGGCGTGGTACACGATGGTGTCGGGAAGCTTCTCGGCCTCCTCGATGCCGCTGATGGCGAAGCCCTTCTCGTAGGAGCCGGGGTAGCCCGCCGAAGCCAGCACCACCGACACGGCCCAGCGCGAATCCCATTCCAGCTCCACCTGCTCCAGCTCCTGGTTGGCGCAGGCCAGCATTACCTCCACGAGGTCGGTCTTGAGCCTGGGCAGCAGCACCTGCGTCTCGGGGTCGCCGAACCTGGCGTTGAACTCCAGCACCTTGGGGCCCTCTGCCGTGAGCATGAAGCCGCCGTAGAGCACTCCCCTGTAGTCGATGCCGCGCTCGCGCAGGGCCGCCACCGTCTTCTCGAGAATGCCCACCATCTGGGCGTGTTCCTCGTCGGTCACTATGGGCACCGGCGAGTACACGCCCATGCCGCCGGTGTTGGGGCCCTTGTCGCCCTCGAGTGCGCGCTTGTGGTCCTGGGCGGTGGCCATGGGACGCACGGTCTTGCCGTCGGTGAATGCCAGAAGCGAGCACTCCGGCCCCTTCATGCACTCCTCGATCACGACCTTCGAGCCGGCCTCGCCGAACCTGCCGTCGAAGCACTCGGCCACGGCTGCGGCCGCCTCCTCGTCGGTGGCGGCCACCGTAACGCCCTTGCCCGCGGCCAGGCCGTCGGCCTTCACCACGATGGGAGCGGGGTTGTGCTTGAGGTATGCCAGCGCCGAGTCGGCATCTGTGAAAGTGGCATATCGGGCAGTGGGGATGCCGGCTTCCACCATGAGGTCCTTGGAGAACTGCTTGGAGCCCTCGAGCCTGGCGCCCTCGGCACCCGGGCCGAACACCGCGATGCCCGCAGCGCGCACCGCGTCGCCAACGCCTGCCACCAGCGGGGCCTCGGGTCCGATGATGCAAAGCCCCACTTCGTTGGTCTTGCAGAACTCGACCACGGCAGCCGCGTCCATCTGGTCGAGCGCGACGTTTTGCGCCACCTGCGCCGTGCCGCCGTTGCCGGGCGCCGCGAACACCTTGTCGGCCATCGGCGAGGCCGCAACCGACCTCACGATGGCATGCTCGCGTCCTCCGCTTCCCAAAACGAGGATGTTCATGCCTGCAATCCTTTCATGTAGGTCGTATCGGGTCGTGTCGGCGGCAGCGCACGCCGCGCCGCTCAGCCGTGAAATCCGTCAGATGTGCGAGCTTTCCAAAATCGCACGCACGTCGACCGCGCTGGCCTTCTCCAAAGTGTCGCGAGGCAGCGACTTCAGGAACATCTTGCCGTACCACATGGATGTGAGCCGCTTGTCGCACATGATCAGGAAGCCGGAATCCGACCTCGAGCGGATGAGCCTGCCAGCCGCCTGCTTGGTGTCGATTATAGCTTGCGGCAGCACGTACGATTTCCACGCATCTTTCGTGCGCGCGCTTCTTTCCTGATACAGGGGGTCGTCGGGACGTGAGAACGGCAGGCGCGGCAGCACCACGCATCGCAGGGTGCGGCCGGGCGCGTCGAACCCTTCCCAGAAAGACCTCGTGGCAAAGAGGCAGGTTTCCTCGTTGCCGGTGAACGCGTCTTGGAGCATGCGCTTCGACTTGCCCGACGACTGGCACAAAAGCTCGATGCCGCTGCGCTTGAGCACCGGGTTGATCTGGTCGTAGATGCGCTGCATGTCGCGCCGGTTGGTAAAGAGGGTGAGCACGCCGCCGCCCATGCCCAGGTGCACGTCGACAAGGAACTGCCCCAGCGCCTCGGAGTAGCCCTCCGACCTCGGGTCGGGAAGGTCGCCCACCACCAGCGTGCGCATGTTGTCGTAGAAGCCGTCGGAGGGCTCGAGCCTCTCGCCGCTCCACATCTCGCGGTCGATCCTGTCGAGCCCCACCCTGTGGGCGAAGTAGTCGAACGACTCCCCCACCGCCACCGTGGCCGAGGTGAGGATCACGCTGTTCTCCTCGGGGAAGAACTTCTCCGAAAGCTCGGCGCCCACGTCTACCAGCGACGCGTAGAGCACCTCGCCCTGCTTCTTCGCGTCGCGGTGCACCTTCACGTAGTAGTAGTAGGCGCTGTTGGTGCCGTCGAGCGTGAGCGAGATGCACTCCAGCATCTCCGACATCGTGCAGATGGCCTGCGACAGCTCCGAGACCTGCTCCGAAAGCTCGTCGAAGTCCTCCGCCATCGACAGCAGGTGGCGGCAGCTGCGCATAAGCGAGTCGAGCTGCCTCACCATCAGCTCCCCGGTTTCGAGCACCTTGGCCCACTCCGGGGTCCGGCGCCTCTCGGGGTTGATCCATATCTCGCTGGTGGCATACGAGCTGCGCTGCACCAGGGCGCCAAGCCCCTTCACAGCCGAGAAGAACAGCTCCACGACTTCCTCCATGGGGGCAATCTCGCGCTTCACTGCGGCGGCCATCGCGATCACGGTGGTGCCGCCGTCGAGGCCGGTGGCCTTCTGCAGCGTGGTGGACACCACGCCCGAAGACGACCCGAGCTTGCGCAGAAACGCCGACAGCTCGGCGGCCTCCACGCTGTAGGAGAGCTGCTTGCGGGCCTCTTCCTCCACGCCGTGCGCCTCGTCGACCACCCAGTAGTTCACGGAGGGGATGATGGCGTTGTCGCTGGCCACGTCGCGAAACATCAGGGCGTGGTTGGTCACTATGACCTGCGCGTCGTTGGCCCGGCGGCGCGCTCCGTGCAGAAGGCATCTGCTGGGGTAGAACGAGCATTTGCCATGCAGGCAGTCTTCCGACGAGCACACCATGTGCATTCGCGCGTTGCGGGTGAGGCTCACCGACAGCGCGTCTAGGTCGCCCCACGCCGCCTGCGACATCGATGTCACGATCATGGCCAGCATCTCGATGTCGCAAAGAGGCGTTTGGGCATCGGCCTCCTTGGCGAACCTCATGACCTTGCGCAGGCACGGGTAATGGTCGTATCCCTTGAGCGCGATGTAGGCGAAGCGCTGCCCCGTCTTATGCTCCACTGCGCGTGCGAGCCTGGGCAGCTCCTTGTACATGAGCTGGTCGAGAAGGGTGTTGGTCTTCGTGGCCACGCCCACCCTCGCCTGGTTGGCAAGCGCGAACATCACCGCCGGCAAGAGGTACGAAACCGATTTGCCCACGCCGGTGCCGGCCTCCACGACCCTGTGCGTGGAGGTCTGAAACGCCTCGGCCACCTGCAGGGCGAACTCGACCTGCTCGGGCCTCTGCTCGAAATTGTCGTACATTGCGCCCACGATGCCCTCGGGCGAAAAGGCCTGCTCGACCTGCTCGCGGGCCGTTGGCGCGAGGTCGGGAGCGAACGCGCCGCTGCCGGGGGCCGCACCGCTGCCGGACGCGTCGTCGCTGGTCGCGTTGCCTTCGCCGTCCAGCTGCACCGACCTCCTCGCATCGTCTGCGATCATGCGGTCGCGAAGCGCGTACATCGAGAAGCGCTTCTCCATCCCATCTCCCGCCACCGTGGCGATCACGTCGCGCAGCGGCCACCTGGCATCGGGCGCTATCTGGGCGATGAATCCCAGCATATCGTGCGGCAGGTCGTCCAGCGCCGCCAGCATGATGCGCCATAGCCTGCAAAGCGCCTCCACGTCGCCCTGCGCGCGGTGCCCGCCGGGCCTGATGCCGAACGCATCGCACATCGAAGCCTGGTCGTGCGACACGAGCCTGGGCATCGCGATGCGCGATAGCGGCAGAGTGTCGATCCAGCGTCCGTGGTCGGCCAGCACCGAGCCACGTGGGGCGTGCACTTCCAGAAACGACCTGTCGAATCTCGCGTTGTG
>CAVFRF010000067.1:0-22233 GCA_963624975.1 Bacteroidaceae bacterium | reverse complement strand
GACATGGACAGGGACGTTGCCTCGTGGCTGGGCAAGATACTCGACGTCGACCCGATCGAGTTTGGCATCGAGCTGTTCCACAGGAAAGGCGACGATGCCAAGCTCGACATCGAGACGTTCGTGGGCGGCGACGCGAAAGAGTACGAGATAGCCGACAAGAAGGTGCTGGTGGCCCAGCACGAGACGGCCAACATGGAAGTGGCGATGTCCAGGACCGACGAGATTCAGGCGCACATCGAGGAGCTGGGGCGCAAGCTGGGATACGACACCGTGCTGTTCCTGCTCACCGACATCGTGAACGTGGGGTCAAGGTTCTTCGTGGCCGGCGACGCGCGGATGGTGGAGAGGGCTTTCGGCATCGATTTGTCGGAGGGCCCGGTGTGGGTCGGCAACATCTTGTCGCGCAAGAAGCAGGTGATCACGAGGCTCATGGGTAGGGAGGGATAGCCCTCTTTTGCGGCCCCGGGCGCGGGTGCGCGCAGGAGGCGTGCGACCCCTCGTTCGAACGTGCCCGCATCGCCGGGTCGAGCCTGTTCGTTTTGGCCGCTCGCGTGCCAGATTGGCCTGTTTTTAATTTTTTCGCGCAAGTGGTTTGTGCAGCGGTTTCAAACCGGTATAATCCTTACCGATTTGTAACTGTAGGCCCCCGAGAACAATGCAATTTTGCGGGCGCGGGCAGTGCTTGGGCACGCTCCCGATAAGGAATTAATTGGAGTCGGGGCCCCATACCGAGAGGGGTCCAATTTTGGCAGAGACCATCAAGAACACGTCCATTTTCAAGCTCGACGACATCTCGAACGACGAGATGGAGAACATGATTGACGGAACGGTCACCGACGTGGAAGAAGGCGAACTTGTTACCGGCACGATCGTGAAGATCGAGCACGACGAGGTTCTGCTTGACATCAGGTCCAAGTCCGAGGGCGTGATTCCCGCCCGCGAGCTTTCGATTCGCGACGACGTGAACACCTCCGACGTGGTTTCGATCGGCGACGAGATCGAGGCTCTCGTTATCACCAAGGAAGACAAGGACGGACGTCTCGTGCTCTCCAAGAAGCGCGCCGAGTACAAGCGCGCTTGGATCAGCGTCGAGGAGAAGTTCCAGAACGGCGAGAACGTCGTGGGCGAGGTCATCGAGGTCGTCAAGGGCGGCCTGATTCTCGACATCGGCCTGCGCGGATTCCTCCCGGCATCCCTCGTGGACCTTCGCCGCGTGAAGGATCTGGACACCTACCTCGGCGAGTTCATCGAGGCCCGAGTTATCGAGATGGACCGCAACCGCAACAACGTGGTGCTCTCGCGCAGGGTGCTCCTGGAGGAGGGCCGCAAGAACGAGCGTGCCGAAATCATGAGCAAGCTCGAGAAGGGCATGAGGCTCAAGGGCACCGTAAGCTCGATCGTGGAGTTCGGCGCATTCGTCGACCTCGGCGGCATCGACGGACTGGTGCACATCTCCGAGCTTTCCTGGAGCCACGTCAACCATCCCTCCGAGGTCGTCAAGGTCGGCGACGAGGTGGAGGTCGAGGTTCTGGACGTGGACCGCAACCGCGAGCGCATCTCGCTGGGCCTCAAGCAGACCACCGAGGATCCGTGGCACACGCTCATCAAGAACTACCCGGTGGGCGCCATCGTGGAGGGCAAGGTTACCAAGATCGTGCCGTTCGGCGTGTTCGTTGCCCTGGGCGACGGCGTCGAGGGCCTGGTGCACATCTCCGAGATGGCCAAGAAGCATGTCAACCATCCCTCGCAGGTCGTCGAGGTTGGCAAGCAGATCCCGGTGAAGGTCATGTCCATCGACCAGGACCGTCGCCGCATCTCGCTTTCGATGAAGGCTGCAGCCGAGACGCTGGGCATCACCATCGAGGTTGCCGAGATGGAGGAGGAGGGCAAGCCCGCGGCAGACGCGGAGAAGCCTGCCGAGGAGGCAGCTGCTCCCGCAGCCGAGGAGGCTCCCGTCGAGGAGGCCGCTCCTGCTGCCGAGGAGACCGCAGCGGAGTAGGCTTGCGCTCAAAGCCGCAACGCGGCGAGACAAAGATCGTTTGAAAATGCAGGAGAGCTTCCGCAAGGCGGCTCTCCTGCTCTTTTAGAAGGCAAGTTCGCTATATGTACAAGGTGATTCTGGCAGGAGGCCTGGCATCGGGAAAGAGCACCGCGCTGGAGGTTCTCCGGAAGCTCGGCGCACAGACGTGCAGCCTGGACGACATCGCCAGAGAGGTGAGGAACACTCCGCAGATCGCCGATAGACTGGCGGAGGAGTTCGGGCGCGACATCCTCGACGGGCAGGGCAGGCCGATTCCGGCGATGCTGGCCGCAAGGGCATTCGCCTCGCCGGAGAACGTGAAGGCCATGGACTCGATATGCCTGCCGGCAATCGACGTTCGCTCGAGGGGGTACCTGCAAGACGATTCGGGCGCGGCTCCCATGAAGGTGCTGGAGGTTCCACTGCTCGACCGCGCGCAGAACCTCCTGGAACTCGCGGACGAGAGCGTCGCCATCGTGGCCCCCGAGTCGTCTCGAGCCCATCGCGCCGTGGAGCGCGGCCTCGATGCCGAAGATGTGGAGCAGCGCATGGCCAGCCAGGTGCCGCAGGACAGCATCGCGGGCATGGTGGACACCGTGATCGCCAACGACTCGACCCGCGAGGAGTTCGAGCGCAAGATAGAGGAATGGTGGCGTTCGAGGACGGAAGGGAGTGCCGCAAGATGAAGCGCAGAAGATGGCCGCGCAGGCTAGCCAAGCTCTTCGTGGCGTTGGCGATCCTGGCCGTCGCGGCCGTGGTGGCGCTTCCTCATGTGGAGCGAGCCTACTACCATCTCGAATACGCCGGCTACATCCAGCAGGCGGCCGACCGCTACCAGGTCAACCCCTACTTCATCGCGGCGATGGCCAAGTGCGAGTCGGACTTCGATGCCAGCGCGGTGTCGAAGGCCGGGGCAGTGGGCATCATGCAGATGATGCCCGAAACCGCCGAAGAGGTGGCCGAGTGGGGGCTGGTGGATTCGTCGGAGTACTCGCCCGACAACCTCACCGACCCCGAGACCAGCATCAACTACGGCACGGCATACCTGCGCTACCTGGTGGAGCGCTACCACGAGATGAATCCCGCCATCGCCGCCTACAACGCCGGCATGGGCAACGTGGACAAGTGGCTCGAGGAAGACGCCGACGTTCGCGCGAGCGTGGAGTTCGGCGAGACCGAGAAGTACATAGAGTCGGTCAACCGCGCGAAGGCAATGTACGAGAAGCTGTATCCCGATGCCTTCGAATGGGATTCGTAGGCTGCCGACACCGAGGAGACACGATGCTCTACAAAAACGGCGCCGAGCGCCCAGACGAAGTTGCCGAGACGGTCGAGTCGCTTCCGGCCGGGTCGGGCGCGCTGGCGGGAAGCGGCAACCGCAACGCCACGAGCGCGATGGCCTCGGAGATGCGCGAGTTTCTGACCAAGGGGCGCACCGACAAGAAGTTCGAGGTGGTGTCGCCCTACGAGCCTTCGGGCGACCAGCCGCAGGCCATCGACAAGCTCGCCCGCGGCATCGAGGAAGGCCTGCGCTACCAGACGCTCCTGGGCGTCACCGGCTCGGGCAAGACCTACACCATGGCCAAGACCATCGAGCGCGTGGGCAAGCCCGCGCTGGTGCTGGCTCCCAACAAGACGCTGGCCGCGCAGCTGGCCTCGGAGTTCCGCGAGCTGTTCCCCAACAACTCCGTCGAGTACTTCGTGAGCTACTACGACTACTACCAGCCCGAGGCCTACGTGCCCACCACCGACACCTTCATCGAGAAGGACTCGTCCATAAACGAGCAGGTCGAGAAGCTCCGCCATCAGGCCACCTCGGCGCTGCTCTCGCGCAACGACATCATCGTGGTGGCCAGCGTGTCGTGCATCTACGGCATCGGCTCGCCCGAGGACTACGCGGGCATGGCCATCTTCCTCAACGAGGACAGGCCCCTCGAGCGCGACGACTTCATCCACGGACTCATCGACATCCAGTACGACCGCAACGACTACGAGCTGCAGCGAGGCACCTTCCGGGTGCGCGGCGACATCGTGGACGTGTTTCCGCCCTATGCCGAGAACCCCATCAGGGTGGAGTTCTTCGGCGACCAGATCGACTCCATCCGCGAGGTGGACAGGCTCACGGGCGAAGAGCGCGGCAGGTTCGGCAAGATCCCGATCTGGCCGTCGTCACACTATGTGACCGAGAAGGCCAAACTCGACCGCGCCATCAAGACGATTGGCGAGGAGCTGCAGCAGCGCCTGGGCGAGCTGAAGGAGGCCGGCAAGCTGCTGGAGGCGCAGCGCCTGGAGATGCGCACCAACTACGACCTGGAGGTCCTGCAGACGCTGGGCTTCTGTAGCGGCATCGAGAACTACTCGCGCCACATGGACGGCCGCCAGCCCGGCGAGCCTCCCTACACCCTGGTGGACTACTTCCCCGACGACTTCGTGTGCTTCATCGACGAGAGCCACGTGACCGTGCCGCAGATCCGCGGCATGCACGAGGGCGACAGGTCGCGCAAGGTCACGCTGGTGGAGCACGGCTTCCGCCTCCCCAGCGCGCTGGACAACAGGCCGCTTCGGTTCGACGAGTTCGAGGAGCGGATCCCGCAGTTCGTGTACGTGTCGGCCACGCCGGGCGACTACGAGCTGCGCGTGAGCCAGAACGACGTGGAGCAGATCATCAGGCCCACCGGACTTCTGGACCCGGAGGTCGAGATAAGGCCCACGCGCGGGCAGATCGACGACATCACGGCCGAGATCGCGGAGCGGGCGGAGCGCAACGAGCGCGTGCTGGTGACCACGCTCACCAAGAAGATGGCCGAGGACCTCACCGACTACATGCTCGATCAGGGGCTTCGCGCCCGCTACATGCACAGCGACACCGGCACTCTCGAGCGCGTGGAGATCCTGCGCGACCTGCGCCTGGGCGAGTTCGACGTGCTGGTGGGCATCAACCTGCTGCGCGAGGGACTCGACATACCCGAGGTCTCGCTGGTGGCCATCCTCGACGCCGACAAGGAGGGGTTCCTGCGCAACGGCAGGTCGCTCATCCAGACGATCGGCCGTGCGGCGCGCAACGTGTCGGGGCGCGTGATCATGTACGCCGACACCATGACCGGCTCGATCGCGGCAGCGGTGGAGGAGACGAGGCGCCGCCGCGAGATCCAGCAGAGGTTCAACGAGGAGCACGGCATCGAGCCGCAGACCATCCGCAAGGCCGTGTCCGACATCATGCAGTACATGGGCGACGACGAGGAAGCCGCGCACGATGCGGCCGAGAGCCTCGAAGACGGCCTTTCGGGCATGTCGAGGTCGGAGGCGCTCGCCATCGTGGACTCGCTGGAGGAGCAGATGACGCGGGCCTCGGAAGAGATGGACTTCGAGAGCGCCGCCAGGCTGCGCGACCAGCTGGTGAAGCTCAAGGCGCGCATCGAGGGCACCGACGAGACCCATGCGCTCGACAACCTCAAGGCCAAGTCGAGGCAGGGCAGCAGGTTCGGGGGAGGCAGGCGCCGAAGCCGGAAGTAGCCGTATGCATGCCCGCATGAGACGGGATGCCGACTTTTTTGGTACCATGGACTATCGGACTGCTGCAAACATGCGGTTCGGGAGGAAAGCGCCGCCGCAGCGCATTGCTTTTCTCGACGACCGCAGCGTTAGGAGAACAATATGCCAAACGACGAGACGAGCATCCAGATTCCGGGTACCGTCGAGGTAGACGAGGGCGTTATCCAGGACATGGTGGGATACATCGCGCTCACCAGCTACGGCGTGGCCGGCATGGCCAACCCCAACATCGGCGACGGCATCGCCAAGATGCTCCCCATGGCAAGGCTGCGCAGGGGCATCCTGCTGCAGAACCACGAGACCGCGGTATCGGTGGAGCTTTTCATCGTGGTGCAGTACGGAGTGAACGTTTCCACCGTGGCCGAGAACCTTGCCGACACGGTGCGCTATGCGATGGAGGAATACCTCCAGATCGCGGTGGACGATATTTCGGTGAACATCCAGGGGGTCAAGATCTAGAGGCTCCGCGTGGAGCTAGATGCCCGGCAGCAAACGGATCGATAAGGTTATTTCAAACATGAACATACTCGACAAGGTCAAGGCGGCCACCATCGCGGCCGCAAGGGCCGTAGAGGCACATCAGGAAGAGATCAACAAGCTCAACGTGTTCCCGATTCCCGATGGCGACACCGGCACCAACGTATCGCTCACCATGCTCAACGTGGTGAAGGAGCTGGAGGCCCTGCCTCCGAAGGCCAGCAAGGCCGAGGTGCTGCGCGCCATCAAGCAGGGTTCGCTGATGGGCGCCAGGGGCAACTCGGGAGTGATCTGCAGCCAGATACTGCGCGGTCTCACCGAGGGCGCGGCCGAGCTGGACGAGTTCTCGTCGGAGTCGATCGCCCGCGCGTTCACCTGCGCGAAGGAGGTGGCCTACAAGGCCGTGCGCAAGCCCGTCGAGGGCACGATGCTCACGGTGATCAGCGATATGGCCACGTATGTGCGAGCCGCCACCGACGATGGCGCCAGCGTCGAGCAGATCCTGCGCGGCGTGGTGAAGGAGGCCATGGAGTCGGTCAAGCGCACCCCCGAGCTTATGCCCACGCTCAAGGAGAACGGCGTGGTGGACTCCGGCGGCCTGGCTCTGGCCGTGATGACCGAGGGATTCGTGGCCAGCCTGCTCGACGGCGCGTCCGACTGGAGCGTGGACAGCTCGCTGTTCTCCATCAAGGCCGGATCGAAGCCCATAATCGAGCAGGTCAACGACTGGGAAGACCACAACTACAGGTACTGCACCGAGTTCCTGTTCAAGAGCGACATCCTCGACGTGGAGGAGGCCTACGCCTACCTCGAGGAAATCGGCGACTGCCAGCTGGTGGTGGGCGAGCACCCAGATTTCAAGGTGCACGTGCACACCGACCAGCCCGGCAACGTGCTGCAGTGGATGATCGAGCGCGGCCAGCCGCACGAGATATTCATCCACAACATGGACATGCAGTCGGAGGACAGGCTAGACAAGATCGCCATCGACGAGGCGCAGGCCGAGCACAAGGACCTGGGATTCGTGGCCGTGGCCGTGGGCAAGGGCAACGTCTCGATCCTGGAGTCGCTGGGCGTCGACAAGGTGGTGTCGGGCGGCCAGACCATGAACCCCTCGACCTCCGACATCGTGGAGGCGGTGGAGTCGGTGAACGCCGACAAGGTCATCGTGTTCCCCGGCAACAAGAACATCGTGATGGCGGCCAACGCGGCTGCCGGAATCGTGGAGAAGCCCTGCGGCGTGGTGCCCACCCGGAGCGTGCCGCAGACCTTTACCGCCATCTTCTCGGGCAACCCCGATGCATCGCTCGAGGAAAACGTGGAGATGATGAGCGAGGCCATCGCCGGCGTGGTGACCGGCGAGGTGACCACCGCGGTGAAAGATGCCGTGGGCGACGACGGAATCCAGATCCACAATGGCGACGTGATGGGCATCGTGGACGGCCATATCAAGATGGTGGGCTCCACCGTCTACGACGTGTGCATCGAGATGATCGACCTGCTGGCCGCTGGCGACGACATCGACAACCTCACGCTTCTGGCGGGCGAGGACCTCGACGACGACGACTTCGAGCGCATGCAGGCACATGTGGAGGAGAAGTTCCCCGACCTCGAGATGGACGCCAACAGGGGAGAGCAGCCCCTCTACCCGCTGATCATGGCCGTGGAATAGCCGCGCCATGGCAGCTGCTCAGCGCCTTGCAAACCTGGACGCACCGACGTGCAACCCGCGCGTCGGTGCGTCTTTGCGTATGGACGACCCGGTGGCGGTGCTGCCCGGGGTCTCGGCGACCAGGAGCCGCGCGCTGGAGAGACTCGGCATCCGCACGATTCGCGACCTGCTGCGCCATGCCCCGTTTCGCTACATGGACTTCACCAACGTCACGCCTGCCGCCATGTGCGCCATCGGCCAGAAGGCCAACGTGCTGGGGGAGGTGGACGCGGTATCGACCCGCGTGGTGCGCAGGCGCATGCGCATAACGCAGGCAAGCATCGTGGACGACACCGGGGTGGTGAACGCGGTGTGGTTCAACCAGCCGTGGATTGCCAACGCGATCGCCGAGGGCAAGACCGTGCTGCTGCAGGGCACGGTGGAGTTTCGCGGCGGCTTTCGGCAGATGAACTCGCCGGAGTACATGGTGCTAGAAGACGATGCCACGCTGGGGATCCGGCCCGTGTACAAGCAGACCAAGGGCATCACCTCGAACCTGATCGCCAAGCTCGTGGCGGCGGCGCTCGAGTACCTCGGCCACCCCGTGGACCCGCTTCCGGTGTGGATGCGTCTCGAGCATGGCCTTATGAGCAGGCATTGCGCCATCGAGACGATCCACATGCCGCGATGCGTGGACGACGTGGAGGAAGCCAGGCGCAGGCTCGCCTACGAGGAGCTGCTCGTGCTGCAGCTGCACTGGATGCTCGAGCGCAACGAGGCCAACGCGGCCATGCCCGGCTTCGCCCACGTGGTTGACGGACCGGCGATGCGGCGCTTCGAGCAGAGCCTGCCGTTCGAGCTTACGCACGACCAGAGGGCGGCGCTGGACGACATCCTGTCCGACATGGCCGCCGGCACGCGCATGAACCGGATGCTTCTGGGCGACGTGGGCACGGGCAAGACCATGGTGGCAGCGGGCGCGTTCGCCGCGGTGGCCGACTCCGGGGCGCAGGGCGTGATGATGGCCCCCACCGAGGTGCTGGCCAAGCAGTACGGCTCCAAGGTCGGGCAGGTGTTCGACCAATGCGGCATGAGGTGGGCCGTGCTCACCTCGTCCACGCCTGCGGCCGACCGCAAGGCCATCGTCGACGGGCTTGCCACCGGGATGATCGACGTGCTGTTCTCCACCCACGCGGTGCTGGAAGACGACGTGAGGTTCGCCAACCTCACCCTAGCGGTGGTGGACGAGCAGCATAGGTTCGGCGTGGCGCAGAGGGAGAAGCTCAGATCCAAGGGCGCGGGCGTGGACTACCTGTGCATGACCGCGACGCCCATCCCGCGATCGCTGGCGCTCACCGTGTACGGCAATCTGGACTGCTCGTGCATCAGGCAGCGTCCGGGAGGCAACCGCGACATCGAGACCGTGGTGATGGAGAAGTCCAACCGCTTCGCGGCCTTCGACGCCATTCGCGAATGCGTGGCCGAGGGGCGCCAGGCCTACATCATCTGCCCGCTCATCGGCGATGCCTCTTCGGGCGGCAAGGCTGGCGGCGGCAAAGCCGGCGGGGGCAGGAAGGACCGTGGCGAAGACGAGAGGGACGACCTCGCCGACGAGGAGCGCGACATGCCGCTGGACGAGGCCGACTTCGCGGCTATGGGCGAGGACCTGCGAGCTGCCCGCAAGGAGGCCGACTACCTGCAGAACCAGGTGTTTCCCAACATGAGGGTGGGCCTGCTGTGCGGCGAGCAGGGAGCCGCCGAGAAGGCCGACGTGATGGCGCGCTTCGCGGCAGGCGAGATAGACGTGCTTGTGTCCACCACGGTGGTGGAGGTGGGCGTAGACGTGCCCAACGCCACGCTCATGGTGGTTGAGGATGCCGAGAGGTTCGGCCTGTCGCAGCTCCACCAGCTTAGGGGCCGCGTGGGACGTGGCGAGCACCCCGGCAAGGCCATATTGCTGGCATCCACCAAGACCGAGGTGGCGGCCAAGCGCATGGAGTTCATCGCATCCACGCAGGATGGCTTCGAGCTTGCGAAGATGGACCTCTCGCTCAGGAAGGAAGGCGACGTGGCGGGCAGCAGGCAGCACGGCGTGTCGGCGCTGCGCTTCTCCAACCTGGTCCGCGATGCCGACCTCATCGATGCGTCTAGGGCCGATGCCCAGCGCGTGCTCGCATCTGACCCGCTGCTCGTGCATCCGGCCAATGCGCTCATGCGCCACGAGGTCGATGCAATATACTCACAATCTGAAGAACAGGCCTAAGCCATGGAAGAGGTCGAAGGATGAGGATAATAGCCGGCGAGTTCAAGGGCAGGCACGTGGAGGCCGTTCCAGGGGATTCCACGAGGCCAAGCTCGGACATGCTGAGAGAGGCGTTTGCAAGCACTGTCACGTCGAGCCGTGACGGGGGCTTCGAGGGCGCGAGCATGCTAGACGCGTTTGCCGGAAGCGGCGCGGTGGGCATCGAGGCGCTCTCGCGCGGTGCCGCCAGGTGCCTGTTCGTGGATGCCAACGCCAAGGCGGTGTCGACCATCGAGTCCAACCTGGCTCCGCTCAAGCTCGGCCGCGGGCGCGCCAGCACGCTCAAGGCCGACACCTTCGCGCTGGCGGCTTCGGGACGCAGCCTTTTCGGCGCGCCTTTCGATATAGTGTTCCTCGACCCGCCATATGCAGTCGGCGTGTCCGACGTGTGCGGCGTGGTCAAGTCGCTTGCCGATGCCGGGGCGCTCGCTCCGGGCGCATTGATCGCCTACGAGCTTGCGGGCGGCGGCAAGAAGCCCAAGGGCAAGAAGAAGGACCGCGAAGCCGTGCCCGACTACGCGCAGGAGATGCTAGACGAGCTTGGGGAGAGGTTCTCGTTTTCATCCGCCAAGGCGTATGGCAAGAGCCGGGTGGTGTATCTAACGTTCGAAGACGTCGCACGATAGGAAGGGGCAAGCACAATGTCCAACAGCACGACAGCCGAATGCGTGAACAACATAAGGGCCATGGTGCCGGGCACGTTCGACCCCATCACCGCGGGCCACATCGACGTGATACGCAGGGCGTCCAAGCTCTTCGGAGAGGTGGTCGTGGCAGTGGCGGAGTCGCCCCGCAAGGGCGCGGGCCCCATGTTCTCGCTGGAGGAGAGGGTCCAGATCGCCACGGAGGCCCTGGCGGACATCGAGAACGTGACCGTGAAGTCGTTCACGGGGCTGCTCGTGGACTTCGCTGCGCAAAACGACGTGAGGGTGCTCGTGAAGGGTCTTCGCGCGGTCACCGACTTCGAGGCGGAGTTCCAGATGTCGGCGCTCAACTACACGCTCAGCCCCGACCTCGAGACCATCTTCATCATGGCCCTTCCGCAGAACATGTACCTCTCGTCGTCGGTGGTGCGCGACATCGCCTACTGCAAGGGCAACGTGTCGGGCCTGGTGCCCGAAGCCGCGGGCCGTGCGCTGGCGAGGGTCACCGGCTGCTCGTTCGAATAGCCGGGTCGATGGCGTTTTTGCGCCTTCGAGCGGGGCAAACCCTCCGTTTGGCAACTAATGGTATACTCAACTTCATATGAACGGTTTTGCAAACCACATCATATAGGGAGGTGCGCACCCCTGCACCGCATTGCTATACCACATTTGACACGTACCTGTTCCTACGGATTCGAAAGGGTTCAACATGGATGAGACCGGAGTCCTTGCGCTGCTCGATGAACTTTGCGACCTTATCGACGATAGCAAGCCGGCACTTGGCAACAACTCCAAACGGCAGATCGACTACAACCAGGCCATGGATATCATCAGCGACATCAGGGACGCGTTCCCGGTGGAGTTCTCGCAGGCCAGGCAGATAGTGAGGGAGAGGCAGGGGCTTCTCGAAGATGCCGAGGCGGAATGCACCCGCATCCTGGAGGATGCGCGCAGCCAGGCGCTCACCATCGCCAGCGAGCAGGAGATCGTGCGCATCGCCCAGCAGCAGGCCGAGAACATCCTGGCCGATGCTCGCGAGCTGGAGCGCTCGACGAGGGCCGGTGCCGAGGACTACGCCGACAACGTGTTCTCCCACATCGAGAGCACGCTGGAGTCGCTCGGCGAGAACGTGCACAGGTGCAGGGAGAGGCTCAACAACCGCTCTCCCCTGAGATAGGCGTCGAAGGTCGTTAGATGAACCGCATCGTAGAGAACATAACCTCCATCCTCGACAGCACCGGTCTGTCGACCGTGATCGACGGCAACCTGAACATCGGGTCGTTCGAGCTTGGCTCGCTGGAGTACGAGCTGCCAGGCGGCGTGGACTACCACATGGTGCTGTCGAACGTGGGCGACGCGGTGGTGGCGACCGGCAGCGTGTCGGCCGACGTGGAAGGCGAGTGCGTGAGGTGCCTCGAGCGCGCGAGCGTGCACGTGGACTCCGACATCGAGGGATACTTCGCCATCTCGGAGGAGTCCAACCTCGAGGGCATGGAGGAAGACGAGTACGAGTTCGTGCCCGAGAACGGCGAGGTGGACCTCACCGACTGCGTGACCTCGGCCGTTGTGGTGGGCATGCCCACGCTGTTCGTGTGCAGCGAGGACTGCAAGGGGCTGTGCCCCAAGTGCGGGTGCAACCGCAACGTGGAGAGCTGCGACTGCAGCGAGCAGATCGACGAGTTCAACCCGTTCTCGGTGCTCAAGGGCTTCTTCGACGAAGATGGCGGCGAGCGGGAGTAGAGCCGCGCTGGGCCTCGCGGTCTTGCCGTGGCCCGCCCGAGATGCACGCCGCGCGGCCGGTGGCCGATACGTTCTACCACGGCTCCGGGCGTTTCGTCGGCGAGTATGCGCCGTTGGGCGGTCGATAGAGCGTGGAGCATGCCGCTGGATTTGCCAATCTACCCGCAGATATGCTATATTTTGGCTTGCGATAGGCTTTGTTGCCGTCGCAAGCCGTTTGTTTTTCGAAGGCAGCCTACGAGCTGCCTTTTGTATAGGTTCGCTTTTGGAAGTGGGTCTCATGCCCGCTTTTTTTATGTATCGACCGAAGGGAGGCGCGACCAGAAGATGAGGAGCAAGAAGGTGCTCGACCTCATAGGGGCGCTCGAACCCGCTGCCGAAGCCAACGGCTTCGAGGTGGTGGACGCGCAGCTGCTCGGCAAGGCGGGCTCTCCGATTCTGCGCATCTACATCGACAAGGTGGATGGCGGCATCGACCTCGACGACATCTCGGAGGCTCAGAAGGCCTGGCTCGAGCCAATCGTAGACGATATGGACATCGTTTCGGGCAACTACATGCTCGAGGTCTCTTCGCCCGGAATCGACAGGCCGCTTCGCACCAGGGAGCACTTCTGCAGGTTCGCCGGCGAGGATGTGAAGATCGTGAGCGACCCGGTGGACGGTCGCAAGAGGTTCAGCGGAGAGCTTGCGGGCATGGACGGCGACGACGTGATGGTAATGATCGACGGGGAGTCGCATGCGATCCCGTTTGACGGCATACAGACAGCCCACGTGGTTGGAAAGATAGAGTTTTAGGAGGAGAACCGAATGGCTTCGGAACTGAAGGACGCGCTTGCCGCGCTGGCGGCCGAGAAGAAGATCGACGAACTGTATCTTCTCGAGAAGCTCGAGCAGTCGTTTTCCAAGAGCTACAAGTCGATACTCAACCTCGAGTTCGACCCCAGGGTCACGATCGACCGCACCAGCGGCAAGATCTACGTGTTCGAGCAGGTGCCGGTGGGCGAGCCCGACGAGGAGGGCAACTACGAGTCGTTCGAGGAGCGCGACGTAACTCCCGACAACGTGAGCCGCATCGCAGCCCAGCACGTGAAGAAGTACCTGGCCGAGATCCTGCGCGAGCACGAGAAGCGGAACCTCTACAACGAGTTCGTCGAGAGGATCGGCGAGCTGGTGTCGGGCGTGGTGCTGCAGGCCACCAACGACTTCACCATCCTCAAGATCCGCGACGGCGTGGAGGCGGAGCTTCCGTCCTACGACCTTGCGAAGAACCCCGGCGAGCGCAACGAGAAGCCGGCCAACGAGAGATACCATCACAACCAGCGGATGAAGGCACTGATCGTTGACGTGAGGGATCCATCCGACGTGGAGAACCTCCCCAAGGGCCACAGCACCAGGCCGCTGATCGTGGTGTCGCGCACCGACGCGGAGTTTATCAGGCGCCTCTTCGAGATGGAGGTTCCCGAGATCTACGAGGGCGTGGTCGAGATCAAGAGGATCGCACGCGAGCCCGGCGCCAGGTCGAAGGTCGCCGTGTACTCGAGGGAGAACAACCTCGACCCCGTGGGCGCCTGCGTGGGTCCCAAGGGCTCGCGCGTGAGGATGGTCGTGGAGGAGCTGCACAACGAGCGCGTGGACGTGATCGCATGGAACGAGAACCCCGCGATCTTTGTGACCAACGCGCTTTCGCCGGCCAAGGTGTCGAGCGTGAGCATCGACGAGAACAGGCACTACGCCACCGTGGTGGTGCCCGACGACCAGCTTTCGCTGGCCATCGGCAAGGAGGGCCAGAACGCAAGGCTCGCTGCCAGGCTCACCGGATGGCACATCGACATCAAGAGCGCGTCGCTGGTGAAGGAGATGTCGGGCGGCGACAGCCTCATCGACGACGAGGAAGAGCAGGAAGAGGTTCAGTCGGACGGCCGCTGCGCCCACATCCTGGCCAACGGCCAGAGGTGCCGCAACCATGCGCGTCCCGACAGCTTGTACTGCGGCATTCACGACAAATAGGCCGGTTTGCAGGCGAAGGCGAGGTCTGAAGGTTGACGGTGGCGAAGACGAAGAAGGTTCCGGTCCGCATGTGCTGCACATGCGGCAAGAAGGGCGGCAAGGAGCTGCTGGCGCGGCTCGTGCGCACGCCCGACGGCCAGGTGCTGCTCGACGGCACGGGCAGGGAGCCGGGGCGCGGCGCCTACGTTTGCCTGAGCGAGGCGTGCTTTGCCAAGGCCCGCAAACAGCACAAGATCGAGCGGGCGCTGAGGATTTCGCTAGACGAGGACGATTACGACAGGCTGGAACGCGACTTCGCCGCAATGCTGGCAAGGAAGACGTCCGGAGAAGGGGCTGATAGATAGATGGCAAGAATGCGTGTTTTCGAGCTTGCAAGGGAGTTCGACATTTCCAGCAAGGAGATGCTGGAGAAGCTCAAGGAAATGAACATTCCCGCGAAGAGCCATGCCTCTACGCTTGTGGACGCCTATGTGGACAAGATCCGCAAGAACCTGGGTCCCGAGATGGAGGCCAGGAAGGCCGCCAAGGCTGCGGAGGAGCAGAAGGCCCAGGCCGAAGCGGATGCCGCCGCGAAGGCCGAGGCCGAAGCCAAGGCCGAAGCCGATGCCAAGGCGAAGGCCGAGGCTGCAGAAGCCGCCGAGAAGGCGGCCGCAGAGGCTGCTGCCGCTGAGAAGAAAGCAGCCGAGGAGGCCGCTAGGAAGAAGGCGGAGGCCGAGAAGCAGGCCGCCGAGGAAGCTGCCAAGAAGGCTGCGGAGGCCGAGCGCATCCAGCGCGAAAAGGACAAGGCCGCCCGCGATGCGGAGCTTGCGGCACGCGAGGCCGAGAAGGCCAAGCGCGAGGCTGAGAAGAAGGCGGCTCCTCCCAAGAAGGTGCTGCGCGTTACCAGGGATGCCAAGGTAAGCAGCCTGCTGTCGCAGATCGAGTCGGAGTCCAAGAGGCTCGCAGACGAGAAGGAGCACGCGGCTCACCAGAAGTCGGAGTCCAAGAAGGGCGGCGACAGGACCAGGCAGGACAAGAAGCAGGGCAAGAAGGGCCAGGCTCCCGCGTCGGAGATGGCCGAGGCCCCCGCACGCTCGAAGGGCGGCAAGCGCAAGCACAACGACTACGTGGACGCGCAGGTGGAGTCTCCCGCAGAGGGCGACCGCTACAGCAAGATGGCCGACAAGGCCGAGCGCATCCAGCACGAGAAGATCATAGAGGAGGCACGCGCCGCCATCGCCGAGGCCACCCAGAACGAGGGCCAGGGCAGGCGCAAGAAGCGCAAGGAGAAGCGCGAGGCCCAGGAGAAGAAGAGGCTGGAGAAGGAGGCCATCGAGAAGGGCATCGACCCCTCGCTGGTGCTCGACAAGTCGGTGGTGCAGATCACCACCGGAGCCACCGTGGCCGAGGTTTCCGACGCGCTTGGCGTGAACAGCTCGGAGATCATCAAGAAGCTCTTCTTGCTGGGCACCCCGCTCACCGTGACGCAGACCATGAGCGACGACCTGATCGACCTGATCGCAGACGACCTCGGCCGCAAGGTCAGGATCATCTCGCCCGAGGAAGAGTACGAGATCGCCATCAACGACTCCGAGGAAGACCTGCTGCCCAGGCCTCCCGTGGTTACCGTGATGGGCCACGTCGACCACGGCAAGACGTCGCTGCTCGACGCTATCCGCAACACTGGCGTGGCCGAGAAGGAGGCCGGCGGCATCACGCAGGCCATCGGCGCCTCGGTGGTCAACATCAACGGCAAGCAGATCACCTTCATCGACACCCCGGGTCATGAGGCCTTTACCGCGATGCGCGCCCGTGGCGCCAAGGTCACCGACGTGGTCGTGCTGGTAGTGGCCGCCGACGACGGCGTGATGCCGCAGACGGTCGAGGCCATCAACCACGCCAAGGCCGCCGGCGTGCCCATCGTGGTGGCGGTGAACAAGATCGACAAGCCCGGCGCCAACCCCGACAAGGTCAAGCAGGAGCTGACCGAGTACTCCATCATCCCCGAGGAGTGGGGCGGCGACAACATGTTCGTGGAGGTTTCGGCCAAGAAGAACATCAACATCGAGGAGCTGCTGGAAACCATCATCCTGCAGGCCGACGTGTTGGAGCTCAAGGCCAACCCCAACGCTCTGGCATCTGGCTTCGTGATCGAGGCCAACCTCGACAAGGGCCGCGGCTCGGTGGCCACCGTGCTCATCCAGCGCGGCACGCTGCATGTGGGCGACACGCTGGTGGCCGGCACGTCGTACGGTCGCGTGAGGGCGCTTATCAACCCCAAGGGCGAGCATGTGGACGAGGCCAAGCCGGCCGACCCGGTGGAGATCCTGGGCCTCAACAGCGTGCCCGCCGCAGGCGACGAGTTCCGCGTGTTCGAGGACGAGCGCGATGCCCGCAACCTTGCAGAGGACAGGGCGCTGCGCGAGCGCTTGAAGGAGCAGGTCTCCAAGGTGCCCGTGACCCTCGACGACTTCTTCAACAGGATCGAGGAGGGCAAGATCGCAGAGCTCAACCTCGTGGTGAAGGCCGACACGCAGGGCTCGATCGAGGCTCTGAAGGACGCCTTCGACAAGATGGACCAGAGCGAGGTGCACATCAACGTGATTCACGCTGCCGTGGGCGGCGTGACCGAGACCGACGTTACGCTGGCTGCAGCGTCCGACGCCATCATCATCGGCTTCGGCGTGCGCCCGCAGACCAAGGCCAAGCAGCTCGCGGCCAAGGAGAAGGTCGACATCCGCACCTACAGGATCATCTACAAGGCCATCGAGGACATCAACGCGGCTCGCGTGGGCCTGCTCAAGCCCGATATCGTGGAGGTCGAGACCGCCACGATCGAGGTGCGCGAGACGTTCAAGGTGCCCAAGGTCGGCGTAATCGCCGGCTGCATGGTGTCCGAGGGCGAGGTGGCCTCCGACGACAAGATCCGCGTCGTGCGCGACGGCACGATCATCCTCGAGGGCGAGATCGCATCGCTGCGTAGGTTCAAGGACGACGTGAAGAGCGTGAAGGCCGGCTACGAGTGCGGCATCGGCATCGTGGACTTCCAGGACGTGCATGTGGGCGACGTGCTGGAGAGCTACCGCCTCGACGAAGTGGCCAGGGAGGGATAGCCCGCCATGAAGCAGACCTCATCGTCTAGAAAACACAACCAGATCGTGCGCGACAAGGTGGCCACGATTCTGATGACCGAGGTGAGCGACCCGCGCCTCGACCTCATCACCGTCACCGACGTGAGGGTTTCGAAGGACCGCTCGGTGTGCAACGTGTACATATCGGCTGCAGCCGACAGGTACGACGAGGTATCGGCCGGGCTGGAGTCGGCCAAGGGGCGCATAAGGTCGCTTCTGGGGCGCAGCCTGGGGTGGCGCGTGAGCCCCGAGCTGCGCTTCATGATCGACGACACGATCGACGAGGCCGAGAAGATCGAGAAGGCGCTGCTCAACGTGCCTTCCACCATGGGCATCGCCAAGGACGAGTTTGGCTACGCCATAGAAGATGGCGATGAAGGCGATACCCACCGACCCGAGGAGGGCGAATAAGCTTGGACGGTTCAGGCCATTCCAGCTTCGCGGAGATCGCGGAGTTCATCGAGGACGCTACGACGTTCGCCGTGTGCGGGCACATCAACCCCGACGGCGACTGCATAGGTTCCGTGCTGGGCATGACCGCGGCCCTGCGCCAGGCGGGAAAGACCGTGACCCCGCTCATGGCCGACGGCTCGACGGCTCCGCGCAAGTTCGCCTACCTGCAAGGGTACGCCGACCTCATGCGGGCATCCGACTACACCGATACGCCCGACGTGCTGATTCAGGTGGATACGGCCAACGCCGAGCGCATGGGCGAGGCAGAGGCCCTGCTGCAGCGATGCGCCAAGAGCGTGTCGATCGACCACCATCCTGGCGAGGGCATTCCCGCCGACATGTCGCACGTGGATCCCGACTCGGCATCGGCATCCATGTTGGTATGGGAGCTTGCAAAGGCCATCGTGGGGCAGCCCGATGCCTTCGTGGCTATGGCTTGCTACACCGGGCTTCTTACCGATACCGGCAGGTTCTCCTTCCAGAACACTAACCCCAGGGCCTTCGAGGCCGCATCCGAGATGGTGGATAGCGGCGCCGATACGTCGCTTGCGGCCACCGAGCTGTTCATGAACGTGCCGATGGGCGTGCTCAAGCTCGAGAGCCGCGTGGTCTCGCGCATCGGCACCACGCCGTCGGGCCGCTTCGCCTACAGCTGGGTGTCGGACCGCGACAACGAGGAGCTTGGGGTGTCGTATCAGGATGCCGAGGGCCTCGTGGACGTGGTGAGGTCGGTGGAGGGCATCGATGCCGCGCTGCTCATGAGGCAGCGCTCCGACGGAATGCGTTGCAGCATACGTGCCAAGCGCAACCTCGACGTGTCGCAGATCGCCCGCCGCTACGGCGGTGGCGGTCACAGGGCGGCGGCCGGATTTACCATCGAGGGCGAGATGAGCGAGAAGATCGGCTGGATGGTCGCGCAGCTCGAGCAGATCGAGAGCGAGCTGGACGAGCTGGATGCCGCAGGCGGGAGCCTGTAGTTGAAGCGCGGCCAGACCGGAATCTGCGCGCTGGTAGCGGTGGACAAGCCCGCCGGGTGCTCGTCGCACGACGTGGTGTCGGCGGTTCGCCGGGCCACGGGCGAGAGGCGCGTGGGACATGCTGGCACGCTCGACCCCTTCGCGACGGGGCTGCTCATCGTTGGAATAGGCCCCGCCACGAGGCTCTCCAACTTCGTGATGGACGATTTCAAGGAATACGCCGCCAGGATTGCATTCGGCTGCTCAACCCAAACGGACGACCTTTCGGGCGAGATTGCCGGCGATGGCTTGGCGGAGCTGAGCACGGACGACCTGTGCAGGCTTGCCGACCCCGAATTTGCCCGCAGCGTGCTCGATGGGTTCCTAGGCACCCAGATGCAGATGCCCCCGGCCTACAGTGCGAAGAAGATTGCGGGCAAGAAGGCCTACGAGCTAGCCCGGGAGGGCACCGAGGTCGAGCTGGCCGCGACGGAGGTCGTGGTGAGAGCAGCCGAGCTGCTGCATTGCGGATCGGGGGATGCTTCGGAGCTTGACGGCTCGCATTCCGCCTCGGTATGGAGCGGCGAATGCTCGCACGGCGGGCTGGACGTGGGGTTCTCGGACGAGCGCATGTCCGGCCTCCCCTGGTGGGACGTGAGGTTCGACGTATCCAAGGGCACCTATATAAGGGCGCTCGCCCGCGACATCGGCCGAGAGGTGGGCTGCGGCGCGTTCCTGTCGCGTCTGCGGCGCCTGTCGCTTGGAAGCATCGGCGTTGCCGACGCGGTGCCGTTCGACGACGTGGAGAAGCTGGGCGACCCCGACTATCTGCAATCGATGAGCCTGGACCCCTGCAAGGTACTGGGCCTTTCCAAACACGAATGCACCGAAGAGGAGATAGCCAGGATCGGCAACGGCGCTCCATTGAAGGTGACGCTGAACCAGATCGAGAGTTTTGGCGAGAACGACCCGGTCGGCATACCTGCGCAGATTTGTATGGTGTCAAGCGGCCGCATGCTGGCAGTATATGAGGCAGAACGAGCTGATGAAGCACAGCGCAGCGCCCGCGCCGAGCAAGAGACGAGTCGCCGGGTGCACGGTCGGGGTGTGTCGGAACGGCGACTTTTGGCCGAAGGCCAACCTGAGCCGTTACGATATACCCCGACCGCGCACCCCAGCGGGTCTTCAGCTAAAACACAGGCAATCCGCTATAAGAGCAAGCTGGTAATTCCCGGCGGAGCGATTGGAGTTGAGTAGCGTAAATGGGCATAGAAGAGGCGGACATCTGCACGAATCCCAACGATATCGCGCTGTTCGGCGGCGTGGGGGCAAACGCGTCCCGATTGGTGATTGCATCGGATAGGATGCCGTCTCTAGGTCCCGTGGCCTGCGCCATCGGAGTGTTCGACGGGGTGCATCTAGGGCATGCGAAGCTCGTGTCCGACTGCATTCGCTTAGCCCGCTCGCGCGGCGTGCACTCTGCCGTCGTTACCTTCGACGTCGATCCGGAAGAGCTGCTGGATTCGAGAAGTCCCAGAAAGCTCATGTCTAACCGCGACAGGGTCGCGGCGCTTGCGAGGCTTGGATGCGATTTCGTGGTGGTGCAGCGTTTCGACGAAGAGCTGGCATCGGTGCAGCCGGGCGATTTCCTGAACAAGCTCCTCGCAGGCGTGGACCTTGCCGGCGTGTTCGTTGGAAGCAACTTCAGGTTCGGTAGGGGAGCGTCGGGCGACGTGGACCTTCTGTGCCGCGAGCTGATGTCGCACGGGTGCCTCGTGGAGGCGGAAGATCTGCTCTGCGCAGAAGGCCTGCCCGTGGCCTCGACCCGAATCCGCGACCTAGTGGAATCGGGCGATGCCGAGGGAGCTGCAAGGTTGCTCGGACGCCCGTTCTTCATGAGAGCCACAGTGACGGAGGGCCGCCACGTGGGACGCACCCTTGGATTCCCGACGGCCAACCTGGTGCCCGAAGCCAGATACGCAAGCCCGGGCGGCGGCGTTTACGCGGGTCACGTGCTGGTAGACGGAGAGTGGTTCCGAGCTTCCATATCGGTTGGCGCTCCCAAGACCTTCGGCGACGACATGCAGCCCACCATCGAGGCGCATCTCATCGACTTCGACCGCTACATATACGGCGAGCACGTGGTTGCGGCTTTCGAGCGATACCTGCGCCCCATGACGAAGTTCGGCTCTGTAGACGAGCTTGTGGCCGCGATTACCTCGTACACGCAGATGGCCGCCGAGCAAGAAGCCACTCCGCATATCTGCTTTGCAAACTAGCCGCTCGACCGGCGGGTTTGGTCCATACGGCAGCGGGTGGCATCTTCTAGATTCGCCTTGCACGACCGCCCTTGACATGCCTTAGACCCAAAAATTGAACTCGTAAACCGTTTTAGACGGCGCCCACCGCTCAAGGCAGGACTAGAATAGCTACCGCTGTATTTGGAACCGTGGAGATTCCGTGTAATAAATGTAGCGAAATTGTTAGTCGTACTAGATCTTTGAGAGGAGAGGCATCCATGACAGCTTTGGCTTGGATTGCTCCCGCGGCAGCGCTCATAGGTATCCTATGCGCCGCCTACTTCGGAAGCTGGGTTCTCAAGCAGGACCCTGGCAACGAGAAGATGCAGAAGATCTCGGGTCAGATTCAGAAAGGCGCAAAGGCCTTCCTGTTCTCCGAGTACAAGATTCTGATCATCTTCGTACTGGTAGTTGCAGTACTCATCGGCATTTTCCTGGGAACCGACGAGTTCCCCGCACGTGGTTGGTTCACCGGCCTCGCGTTCATCACCGGCGCCGTCCTTTCCGTGGCAGCTGGCTACGTGGGCATGACGGTTGCCACCCGTGCCAATGCTAGGACCGCTTGGGCCGCTATGGAGAGCATCTCCCCGGCGCTCAAGATCGCGTTCCGCTCCGGCATCACGATGGGTCTGGTTGTCGCATCCTTCGGCCTCATGGGCATTTCGCTCTGGGCCATCTTCGTGCTGCTCAACGGCGGCACCCCGCAGCCCGAGATCATCAACGGCTTCGCCATGGGCGCCTCTTCGGTGGCTCTGTTCGCCCGTGTGGGCGGCGGCATCTACACCAAGGCTGCCGACGTGGGCGCTGACCTGGTTGGTAAGGTTGAGGCCGGTATCCCCGAGGATGACCCACGTAACCCCGCTACCATCGCTGATAACGTTGGCGATAACGTTGGCGATGTTGCAGGCATGGGTGCTGACCTGTATGAGAGCTATGTTGGCTCCATCCTGGCTACCTTCGCTCTGTCCGCTACCGCTGGCTATGGCTTCGAAGGCATCCTGCTGCCTGTCGCTCTGGCTTT
>CAVFRF010000066.1:0-11031 GCA_963624975.1 Bacteroidaceae bacterium | reverse complement strand
CTGCGCAAGATAGAGCAGGCTGCCCGCGTTGCCCGTGTACACGGCGATGAACAGGTTGTTGAGAAAGCCCACGATCACGCCAGCCGCAGGGTCGATGGCGCATGCCACCAGGGCCGTGCCCGCGGTATCGAGCCAGATGGGCTGCCAGAACAGCTCCGAGAAGATGGCGCACAGCACCAGGTCGAGCGCCGCTCCGGCCAGGATCGCCGCCAGGTACAGCCTCACCTTGGGATTGCGAGCGAAGAAGCTCTTCACCCGCGAGGGCGTGAAGAGGAAGTACCGCGGGTCGAGCTTTCCCACGAACGTGCTGGTGCTGTACTCGTCGCGCCCGTCGTCGCGCAGCTGCAGCTGCTTGAGGAAGCTGCCGGTCATGATGCCGGCGGGCAGCGCCAACACGAAGATGCCGAACAGCGACGAGATGCTGGTGATCACGCGCCCCACGTCTGTGAGCGGGTGGATGTCGCCGAATCCGATGGTAGTGAGCGTGATGGTGCCCCAGTAGAGAGCGTCCACGAAGTCGGTGAACGTGTCGCCTTCCAGCGTGAACATGATCAGCGAGGTCACGAAGATGTACAGGCAAGCGAGGATCAGGATGAGGCCCAGCGTGCGCCTCTCCTGATAGAACACGTCGGCGATGATGGATAGGTGGCGCGAGTAGCGGAACACGCGGAAGACCCGCAGCGCGCGCAGGAACAGGAACCCCGCCGGCAGCACGTTGAGCGACGGCAGGATGGCCAGCAGGTCGATGATGGCCGAGAACGTGAACGGGTAGCGCACGAAGGCCTTCCAGTCGCGCGGGCGGCCTTCCCTGAGGTCGTGCGTGAGCCAGCGCAGGATGTAGTCGAACGCTAGGATGTACACGCTCACTATGTCGATCGTGGAGATGACCTGCTGCCATGTTTCCGACAGCGCGTCGGCGCGAAACAGCGTGGGCACGATGCTCGCGCACGCCACGAACACCACGAAGATGTCGTAAGCGCGGCTAACGCGGTCGCCCCTGCGAGCACGCTGAACAATCTGAAACATTCTGGACCGCATGGAAACCTCTCGACCGATGCATGACGCGCGCCCTCTGCGGCGCGGTCACAGGTTCTGAATATATCACAGCCCGGGATGCCATCCGTGGTCCAAGCGCGATTCGCGCTTGCCCCGCCCGCTCGGTACGCGCATCGTGCAGCTCGACCGCACTCTTGACACAAATCGGACCTCGACGGTTCAAAAATGCCGACACATGACGGTGGCTCGCGCCCCCTTTCCCCGCCGCAACCAAACGGTCGAAAATCGCAGGCACAACATATTGTGTTCTCTGCTCGAAAATAGCTCGCAAACACTACGGCACCCGGATGCCGTACTCGCGGAACTGCCTCAAGACCGTCATGTGTTGGGGTTTCTGAACCGTCGGCGCCCGATTCTTGTCAAGCCCACAGCTTCGGCAACGCAATGTTGCCCGCCCGTCGCTACTCCAGCTTGCCCATCACCTCCATCAGGTCGTCGTAGGTGGCAACGTTGTGGTAGCGCACGTCGGCGGTTGACATCTGGTTGAAGAGCTTCTTGGCGCAGGCGATCTTGGCGTTCTCGACCCCCGACAAGTCGAGCGTGTCCATCGTGCCCTTGGTCTCGGCCACGAAGAACACATGCCGCACGCTGCCCTCCTTGAAGGCGATGGCCCAGTCGGGCGCGTAGTTGCCCACAGGCGTGGGAATCTGGAACGTGCGCGGCAGCTTGGCGTACACCACCACTTCGTCGTGCAAGTCGAGGTCTTCGGCAAACTTGCGCTCGCCCTCGGAGTCGGGGAACACGAAGCGCTGGATGTTCTTCTTGGCCTCGTAGGCGCGGCTGGCGTTGTCGGGCATGCGCTCGGTGAAGATGGCGGTGTCGTAGACGCGGTCGATCTCGTGGTAGCTCACGTGTTCGACCACCATGGCGGCCTTCTCGCCCACGATGAGCGCGGCGGCCTTCTTGATGAACTCCTCGGGATTCACGCGGAACAGCTCGAACACTCGCGAGTCGATGCCCGCCAGTATGGCGGCGGCGCTGCGTCGCGTGATGGCGGCGGCCTGCGCCACCTCCCCCACCAGGTCGTAGGCGACGCTGCCCACGGGGTCGTTGCCCACGTCGTGCGTCTCGGCGCGATGCGCGTCGAACGAAGCGCCCGCTGCCAGCTGATCGCGCTTGGCCTCCGACCGCTGCGCGCCCACGGTAAGCGTGTACTGCAGCTTGCTGACCTGCAAGTCGCCGTTGATGCGCGCGATCGCCTTGGATCGCAGCTCGTCGTCCGAGAAGCTCACCGTGTAGGCGTGCTGCCTGTTGATGCGCCGCCACAGCTCCTGGAACTCGCGGCGTTTGAAGTTGTCGTTGAGCGAGTTCTCGCATACCTTTTCCTCGGCGCGGCCAACCATGCCGTCGAGCGCGTGCACGTCGTACACGCTGCGCACCAGCACCTCGACGGCACGCGCGTGAGGCTCGTCGGCAATCGCATCCGGAAGCTTCAGCACGAAGTACTCGACGAACGAGCCATCGTCGACCTTCTCGCGAAACTCGCTGGTGGGCATGTCGTCGTCGTCGATCAAGCCATCCCTGAGCAGAGCCCTCCATACCCGATTCGACTCTTCGGGAGTGAACTCCACCGTCACCCCGTCGACTTGGATGGGATGAGCGCTGAACATCTCCATCTCCACCTTCTGCGGACGCTCGCGCAGCGTCTTGCGAATGTCGCTCTGCAGGTCGCGCACGAAGGTCTCGTAGCTCTCCGAGGCGATCACCGTGAGCAGGTTCACGTGATGCACGTCGTCGGCCCCCAGCAGCTGCGCGTCCTGGCGGTCGCCGTTCTGGTCCACGCACAGGCGCATGCCGCGCCCGACCTCCTGGCGTTTGGAGGTCTCGCTGCCCGACTCCTTGAGCGTGCAGATCTGGAAGATGTTGGGATTGTCCCAGCCCTCGCGCAGCGCCGAGTGCGAGAAGATGAAGCGCACCGGCTCTTCGAACGACAGCAACCGCTCCTTGTCCTTCAAGATCAGCTCGTAGCCGCGCCGTGCATCGTCGTCGTTGATGCCTATGCCCTCGGCCACGTCGGCCTTCTTCTCTTTCTTGCTCTCGACGGAGTTGCCCTTCTTGTCGATTGAGAAGTAGCCGTCGTGCACCGCATGAGCCGAATCGCGCCGCAGATAGCGCACGTAGGAGTCGTCCGCCAAGTCGTCGGCTGTAGGCGTGGCAAGTCGCTCCTCCACCAGCGCGGCGTACTCCTCCTCGAACACGCGCCCGTAGCCAACGGTGGCCCCGCCGCCCGACACGTCGCGGTACTTGGCCACCTCGTCGATGAAGAACAGGCTCAGGCATTTGATGCCGCGGCGGAACAGCGCCTCCTCCTTCTGCAGGTGGCTCTTGATGGTCTCGCGGATCTGGATGCGCTGCATGTCCTCGGCCGCGCTGTCGTGATACACCTCGCCGATGAAGACCTGCTCGCCGTTGAGGAAGCGCACGTACCCGGGCCGGCCGTCCTGCGGAGGAACGATGCCGTCGTTGCCGCTGGCTATCTGGTAGCCCCTGTAGGCCTCGAGCAGAGTGTCGCCCGTGGCCAGGTAGATGTCGTCGCCCTCGCCGAAGCGCTGCGTGACCTTGCGCACCTTGCCCGATGCCGTCATCTTCTTGAACTCGATCACAGCCTGCGGCGCGCGGTTCTTCGACACCACGATGTCGCGCAGGTAGAGGTAGCCGTCGGTGCCGCGCATGTTCTTGAGCGAGAAGCCCTTCACCTCGATGCGCTTCACCAGGCGCTGGTTGTAGGCGTCCAGCGCATCGAGCGCGTACACCAGGTCGTGCTTCTCCTTATGCGTGGCGGAGTAGCCCAGCACGAACAGCGGGTTGAAGCGCTCGATGCCCTTCTGCGTGGCGCCGCCCTTCTTGCCCATCTTCTGAGGTTCGTCCACTATCACGATGGGGCGGTTGGCGGCGATCACGTCGATGGGACGCCTGCTGCCGAACTCGTCGCGCTCGTCGAATATGATGCGCGCCGCCTTGTTGGAAGAGCCCTCCTTCATGGACGTGTTGAACGCCTGCATGTTGATGATCATGCAGCAGATGTCCGACGACTGCGAGTATGCGTCCAGCTCGTTGAGCCGGTCGGAGTCGTAGACGAAGTAGTTGATCTTGCGGCCGTACTGCTCGAAGAAGTGCTGCTCGGTGTTCTGCAGGCTCTTGAACACGCCCTCGCGGATGGCCACAGAAGGCACCACCACGATGAACTTGCACCAGCCATAGCGGCGGTTGAGCTCGAACATCGTCTTGGTGTACACGTAGGTCTTGCCGGTGCCGGTCTCCATCTCCACGTCGAGCTGGCAGGCGCCCATGCCCCGGAAGAGCGAGGCCGACTCGGGCAGCTGGTTTTTGCGCTGAATGCGCCGCACGTTGTCGAGCAGCGTCGCGCCCGCAAGCGTCACCGGCGCGTTTGCATAGCCTTCTTCGGGGCCGCCGAGCGAGAAGGCGAACAGCGATGCCGGCCCATGGTCGCGCGTCTGCATGCGCCCGAGGTCGCGCAGGTACGCAGCCGCCCCCTGGTTGGGCTGCCCTTCGAACACATCGCAAACGGCATCCGCCGCGTCGGTCTGATACTGCTGAACTTTGAACTTGAACTGCATCTTTACTCCGCATCACCCTGCATTCGAGAATGCATCATCGGTCTCCGGACCGTACGTAGTGCGTATTCCGCGATTTGCCTTCTTTATCCAACACGCCGCTGTCCACCATCTTCTTAAGCAGCCCTATCGTCTTCGATTGAGAAAAACCCGCATGTCCCTGTATCTCCGCACGAGTGCTGCAGCCATCTTTGATCGCCTCGAGCACTGCGTCCTGATCGGTGACCTGCTTCGAGGCTATTTTCACCGCGTTTCTGTTCGGAAGTCTCACAGTGAATGTGTTGGGAGTTATCGTAATCTCCACATCGAGGCCTGTATCATCGTAGGAAGAGCGCATGCGCCCGATTCCCGTTCCCCACGCCTCGATAATGCCTAGTCGGTACATAAGCGCGGCCAGCAATTTGTTACGAGGCATCGAGATATTTGCTTCTAGATCCTCCTTTGTGATGCCGGGAACGAGCCCCCCTAGAGATGTTATCTCCACGAGCGACGGCATGACGTTCACCAGCGTCGGACCGGAAAGCGCGTACTCGCGATGCGCGATAGCGTTGGCGATTGCCTCGCGAAGCGCCTGTTTCGGATAATCGTCATAGTCGATGCGACGCAGCCCCTCATATTCGGTCTTGAACTTGTCGTGCAAAACCAAAAACCCATAGGCATCCTCGAGCTGGCTCAAGATAGACCCAGAAAATTCCCGCCTCTCCAGGAACACGTCACGCGTATCATCGTTGAATGATGCTGCCTTGACGAAGGATGGGCACTGGTCCGATAGAAGCAGAGCAAGATTGGTAAATCCCTCCGCCGTCAACATGCCGAGCGTTCGCATCTCAGCATCGGACAGCTCGAACCCGGATTCGGCAAAATAAGACTTAGCAAACTCGAATGAAAGGTTCTGTTCCATGGAAAGACGCGTCTCAAATGAATCGACAGCACTCTCCTGAATCATCTGAAGAATAGCCGTGTCGCTCGACGGAATGCTCGAAGCACCGGATCGTACGTACACGCCTTCCGGCCTGAGCCCCTTCGAAGCTAGATAGTATGGGCGCTTAGAACCCCTGTTGACCGTCACTACGATGAGTTTCTTGTCTCCAAATGTTTCGACGTCGGTGGTGACCATCATGGGAACATCGGGTCTGATGTTGCTATGCATCTTGTTTGTAAGCTTGAGCAATTCGTCGTCGACGTTTTCTACCCCTAATATCTCGCCGTCATCTGAAACTCCGATGTAAACCCTTCCCCCATCGCTATTCGCGAAGGCAGCAATGGTCTTGACGGTGCTGTCATTCACCGATTCTTTGAATTCGACATGCTCACCTTCGAAGGAATCAAGCTTCATGGAGTCCTCCTTTTCTAACATTTGCTAACATTCTAACATAATACTGTTAGCAAATGTTAGAAACATGATTCAATTGCGCAGAAATCTGCCAATCTTGTTAACACATAGACCGATAGGCGAACAGCGATGCCGGCCCATGGTCGCGCGTCTGCATGCGCCCGAGGTCGCGCAGGTACGCAGCCGCCCCCTGGTTGGGCTGCCCTTCGAACACATCGCAAACGGCATCCGCCGCGTCGGTCTGATACTGCTGAACTTTGAACTTGAACTGCATCTACTCGGCACCGCCCTCATCTGCAGCATGTTCGCTTTCAACACTGCTAAGCTCAAATTCGCGGCGCGTTTCTTGAATCTGGCGATCGAGCTGACGCGTGGACCAGTGCTCGTTGGCGGCCTCGTTCATGTACCAAATGCGGGCGTCCTCGTTTTCCACGCGTAACAACATTCGATAATGCGTCCAGGTCAATTCTGAACGCAGTGCGTTCACTTTTTGAAACGACAGATAGAACTTGCGCATGTTCCAAAGATTTCGCTTGTCGAAACCGCGACCGAAATCCTTTGTCAGACGCTGCGAAAGCTCCTCAACAAGCGTCTTACCGTATTCTGCGCGATCCTTGCCGCCCTGCTCTTCCACAATGTTTTTCCTATCTCCCAATAGGCCAACACCATGGAATAGTTCACGGCGGAATAAGCTCGCCCGCGGGCTTGCTGCAGAATATCGCTAATGCGATTGTAGAAATCGGACGGCACAGTTTCTGACAACGCCGTTGTCGAAATTATCGCATCGTTTTTGGCTGGGTCTTGCATAAGGCCTCCTAGATGACGCGGCGGACGGTGTCGGAGCTGTAGGTGCGGAAGAGTTCCTCGAAGTTGGCCTGGGTGGCGTCGTCGGCCATGCTTGCGTCGCGCATCACGGCGTAGTCGGGTTCTCGCTTGGCTATCTCCTCGATGGTGGCGGTGCCAACCTGCGCGTCGAAGCAGGCGATGAGCTGGCCGCCGTTCACGTCGAAGCAGCGCTTGCCGCCCAGCTCGACCTCCTCGATGCTCGCCGAGTACGGGATGCGGAACTTGGGCAGCACCTCGAACAGCAGGTCCATGTCGCTGCGGCCGTCTTTCACGTTGTCCGCCAGGCCGAACAGGCTCTCCTGTGTCGTCTCCTCGGGTGTAGCTAAAGTGTCGCGCATGTTGGAAGAATCGATTGCAAGCACGCGGAAGCCGATGTCAGGCACGGGTTTAGGTTCTTCGCCGAGCTGCAGCTGACGATTTGCTTCCTCCACCTCAGCCGCAATCTTCGCACCCGCACGACGGATGCGCTCCTCGCCGATCTCGGTGAGCACTCTAAATCCAAGAGCGTAGCCAGGATCATTTTCTTCAAGAGTCTGAGGGATTTGAACCATAACAAAATGACGATTGGCACCATCTTGGGTATTCAGAGCCATCACAGCATGAGCCATTGAAGCTGACCCAGAGAAGAAATCAAGAACGATATCATTGTCTTTCACATTTCCGACTTTGAGAACGCCTTGCATTAGTTCAATGGGTTTCGGATTGCTAAAAACGTTTTTTGTGCCTTCAAATAGCTCTGTCACACAGTCATTGCCTGCCTGGTTGTGACCAAAAAGCTCGTGAGTCCACCAATTAGTGGCGCATTGGCCTTCCTCCTCGCGCTCGAATTGGTAGTACTTCTTTCGCGGAAGGCCATGCCCATCTTTGGGAAAATAGATTCTTCCTTCATTCAAGAACCTTTTGTATGTTGCCTCTTCGCCCATCCAAGACTCGTCAAACATTTCACCACCGGGTGCGGTAATAACGTAACGACTACCAGATTGATCTGATCCAACCTTCCAGGGCTTAGATGCCCAAGGACCCAATGGATCATTGTCCGGATTTGAAAAATCAGCAGTCGGGTCAAGCTTACCTACGCCGGCAGCCTTTAAAGCCTTGCTGTCTTTCGCATAAACAAGCATATGCTCTGCTACCAAACCGAGCATTTTCGTTTTGTCGTTTGGCTGGTTATGTCGTCTGCGCCAATGGATATGACCTTCAAAATTTGAATTGCCAAAAACCTCGGAACATATTTGTTTTAGTTGTGCACACTCATTGTCATCGATGCTGATGAAGATGGCGCCATCGGCGGATAACAGGTCTCGGGCCAGCATCAGGCGCGGGTACATCATGGAGCACCAGTCGCTGTGGAAGCGGCCGTTGCCCTCGGTGTTGGCCACTAGGCGGCCGCCGTCCACGTCGTAGTCGCCGCTCTCGGCGTCGTACTCGCCGCGGGTCTTTGCGAAGTCGTCGTCGTAGACGAAGTCGTGGCCGGTGTTGTAGGGCGGGTCGATGTAGATGAGCTTCACCTGGCCGGCGTAGGTCTCCTTCAAGATCTTCAGCGCGTCCAGGTTGTCGCCCTCGATGTAGAGGTTCTGGGTGGTGTCCCAGTTCACGCTCTTGTCCTTCTGCGGGCGCATGGTCTTCGCGATGGGACGACGCGCCTCGGCCTTGGCCTCGGCTTTGCCGGGCCAGGTGAACTGGTAGCGCTCGCGCTGCCCCTCGGCCACGTCGCCCAGCAGGTCGCGCAGCGCGTCGAAGTCGACGGCGCGCTTGGTTTCGCCGCCTTCGCCCTGCACCTCGGTCACCACCTGCGGGAAAAGCTCTCCCAGGCGCTCTACGTTCTGGCTGGTGCCGTTCTGGGTGCCCAACTGCAACTTCTCCATCTATCTGCCTTCCTCGAAAGCCGCTATCCGCGCCTTCAGTTTCTTCGCTTCCTCGAACATCGCGTTCTTCCTGGCGAACTGCTTCTCCTTCTTGCGCCGCGCCTCCAGCTTTGCCAGCTCGTCCTTCATGGCGGCAAGCTTCGCGTCGTTGGCGTAGCGTTGCTCCACCGTCTCGGCTTCCCCACCAGCATCGCCATACGCGATCTGCGACGCCATCGAGTCCCACACCGCGTCGATGCTCTCGGTGCGCAGCTCGAAGCCACTGCCGGCCTGCTCAAGCGGCTGCCATTCGCCAACCACCAGCTCTTTGAGCATCACCGCCAGCGCGCATTCGTCGCCGAACGTGCATGCGAACACCAGCTTGTGCGGATTCTGCGCGGCGATGTCCCGCAGCACTTCCTCCGGCATGCTGCGCCGCTTGAGCATCACTTCCAGCACCATTATCTCGGTCACGCGCTCGCCGGGTGCGACATTGATGGTGCCGTCCTTGATGGAATTGCGCACCACGATCCTGTCTATGTCGTCGGTGAACGAAGCGCGCAACGCCACGTTCATCTTCAGGTTGCGGTAGAACGCCTCCTTGGGGATGCGCACGTTCACCCCGGTGGTGCCGGGCAGTCCTAGCATCGCGGCTTCACCACCAGGAAGCACACCAGCTCGAAGTCGTCCAGCCCCTCGATGTCATTTTCCAGGAAGCTGGTGGTGCCAGCGCCGAAGAAGCTGTCCACGTCGCTTTCCTCCTTGGAGCTGACGATAGATCGCACGGCGTCCTTCAAAAGCCCCGCCGCGCGGCGCATGTCGCGGCCGTTCTTGGTCTCGCGGTTGAACTCGCGGCACAGCCTGGCATCGGGCTCGCTCTTGCCGCGGCACATCAGGCGCATGCCGTCCAGCACCGCCTTGGGTTCCAAGTGGCCGCGCACTACTTCGCCACCTGCACCCACGTGCACCACGTAGAACGGGTGCAGGTGGTTCCTGCCCTCGGGGTTCACCCCCGCGTTCACGTTGCGCAGCACGAACAACACGCCCGGGTCGTCACCCTCCACCACGGCATCGATGCCCGAAGGCAGCCTGTCGATGTCGGGATTGCGCCGGTAGTATTCCACAAGGTCCATGCGAAACTCGTTGAGGCCAAGGTCGGTGATCGACACCCCGCCGTTCACGTCCTCGAGGTCCACGACCTCGTTTAGCATCTGCTCCAGCTGGCGGCGGCGGTACTCCAAGTCGCCGCTCTCGTCCTCGTTGATGTAGTCGTCGTCGCCTGTGGACGTCATCACCGTTATGCGCATACGCTCTTCCAAGCGGGCCTTGAGGTGAATGTACTCGTCCAGCTCCACGTCGGGCCAGTAGTTCACCAGCTGTATGCAGCTGTTCTGCGAGCCGATGCGGTCGATGCGCCCGAAACGCTGCACGATGCGCACGGGGTTCCAGTGGATGTCGTAGTTGACCAGGTAGTCGCAATCCTGCAGGTTCTGCCCCTCGGAGATGCAGTCGGTGGCGATCACGATGTCGATATCGTGCCCCAGCATCTCGGGCGCCACCTGCTCGCGCTCCTTGGACACCGGCGAGAAGCACGCCAGTATGTCCTGCATCTGCTTGGCGACGGCATCGTCGGTGCAGGCGCAGCCGTTGCCGGTGACCTTGGCGGTATGCAGCCCCAGCTCGCGTTTGGCGAATGCCGAGACGTTCCGGTAGAGGTAGTCGGCCGTGTCCGCGAAGGCCGTGAAGATCAGCACCTTGCGGTTGCCGGGATTGATGGGCCGCTGCACCTTCTCGCGGATCTGCTCGCACAGCTCCACCAGCTTCGAATCGTGTTCGGGGGTGATGTCGGCCACCATCGAGATGAGCAGCCGAACGGTCTCGGCATCGCGCTCGAGGTCGCGCTTCCACGAAATGTAGTCCATGTCCTCTATGAGGATCTTGTTCTTGCCGCCCACCTCGAAAGTGCCCTCGTCGTCGGGGTCGAGGTCGGGGTCGAGCATGCCGTCGGTTTCTCCATCGTTCGCGAAGGCCTTCGGCGACCTGCCCGCGCAGTAGTCGTCGACAGACTTGATCGAGCCTTCGATGAGCTTGAGCACGCGCTCGAGCGTGAGCTTGAACGAATGCACCGAGCTTTCCAGGCGCTTGAGCAGGTTGGTGGCCATGAGTCGCCGGTGCCCAGATTCGCGCCCCGCGGCCGTGAGGTTGTTGCCGCTGCCCTTGCCATCCTCGGCGTATTTGGCCACGCGGCTGGGCAGCAGGTAGCTCGACGGCACGTACACCGCCAGCGCCAGCGAGTCCAGCTGCTCGTATATCTCGTGGTAGTTGATTGCATTCTCGAGGTCGGAGAGCTGCGGGCGCTTGGAGATGGGTGCCAGAC
>CAVFRF010000065.1:0-20018 GCA_963624975.1 Bacteroidaceae bacterium | reverse complement strand
GTACCGGCTCAGGCTTCGCTTCGCTGCAGAAGTCGCCGGTCCGACACACCCCACGTCGGCACCCATTGAAGCTCGGCCCGGGGGTGCCCGCACGGGGCACCTGAAAAGTCCGCTATTACCCAACTACCACTACTGCAAAGGAGGCCTGTCTGCCAATTCACGCTCGGAGTCTGTCCAAAAACGGGGCAAAACGCCAAATGCAACACGACTAACAGGAGGTACGAAAATGCCGTACAACAGCGTTGCAAAGAGAAATGTGGACTACAGGGTTCTTAACGAAAGCCAGTGTGCCGACATCGTCAACTCGGCGATGCGCATCCTGGCCCGCACCGGATGCAATGTGAACGAGGAAGAGGGGCTGCAGCTGCTCCGCGACGCTGGATGCAGCGTGGACGGCAACCTCGTGAAGATTCCCGTCTCGCTTACCGAGTGGGCAATCGCCAGCGCTCCGTCCAACATCACGATCTACAACCGCGAGGGCGAGCCGGCGATGAACCTCTCGCCCTGGCACACGCACTTCGGCCCGGCGATCACCGCCACCAAGACCATCGACGTGGAGACCGGCGAGGCCCGCGCATCTGTGACGCAGGATGCCGTGAACGCCGCGCTGGTGATGGACGCGCTGCCCAACTACTCGTACGTGAGCGCGCTCAACTCCGCCTCCGACGCTCCGATTGGCTACGACGACCTGGTGGAGCTGCACGCCGTGCTCAAGAACAGCACCAAGCCCGTGCTCTACTGGTCGCATGGCAAGGAGAACCTCGCCCAGATCTTCGAGATGTTCGAAGCCATCGCCGGTGGCGAGGACGCCTATCGCGACAAGCCCTTCGGCATCAACCTGGTGTGCCCCATCGACCCGCTGGTGCACACCGAAGAGGGCGTGTCGCAGCTCATCTACATGGCGCGCAAGGGTTCGCCGTCGGTGTACATCCCCGGCATCGCGTTCGGACTTTCCGGCCCAATCACGCTTGCTGGCGGCATCGCCGTGGGCATCGCCGACACGCTGGCTGGCCTCGTGATCGCACAGCTCGCTCGCAAGGGCGCGCCGTTCATCGTGGCCAAGTTCAACGACAACTTCAACATGCGTACCTCCAACGTGTCGTTCTCGCGTCCCGAGCAGCTCGTTGCGCAGTGCGCGACCTCCGATGTGTTCCGCTACATCGGCCTGCCGTTCTGCTCCAACTTCGGTTCGTCCGACAGCGGCACCTTCGACCAGCTGTCGTCGTTCGACAAGACCATGCAGGTGTACTCGGCCTATCTGAGCGGCACCAACATGGCATTTGGCTCCGGCTCCTTCGAGTGTGGCACGCTCACGCGCCTCACCGACCTCGTGTTCTGCAACGAGGTGATCGACTTCATCAACGTGATGATGGGCGGCGTAGAGGTGAGCGACTACACCTTGGCCGAAGAGGACATCGAAGAGGTGGGACCCGGCGACAACTTCCTCACCTCCGAGCTTACCGTGGAGCATATGCGCGACTTCTGGGATTCGGAGCTGTTCCGTCCGCGCACGCTTGGCGAGGTTGCCGACCACAGCACGCCCACGATTGACGAGCGTCTCGACGCGCGCGTGAAGGAGATCCTGGCTGCCGGTCCGCGCAAGCCCCTGCCCGCTAGCGTGGCGGAGAAGCTCGACAAGATCCTGGCCGACGCGATCGGCTAGAGCTAGCCGGGAAGTGCGGCGAGCCTCTTCCCACAGGGACATCGCCCGTGCGGTGCCCCGCCGCCGATAGCGTGTCTCAGATGCGGCGCGACCTCTTGCAACATGCAGGGGCCGCGCCGCTTTGCTGCTTGGCAAAAATTTGCGATATCCGAAGGGCTTTCCTGCCCGAAATCACTCCACCCTTGCATGCGCCCTTCGAGAATCGCAAATAATCGCCATAGGCTCTGCAGTTTCGAACCTCACCCTCACCTTACGGGCGGCCTCGTCTTGACAAATAGGAAAAAAAGGAAAAGATAGGAAAAAAAGAAAACTCACTGCGCCGTCGTGCAAATGCGGCTGTCTCTTGCTGGAGGACGCACCATGATCAAGGACACCATATTCTCACCGTCGTTTGGGAACAGGCCCTCGCAACTTGTCGGGAGAGAAGAGCTGCTCGACAGCCTTATAGAGGGACTCGCCCAAAAGCCGGGCAGCCGCGAGAGGGCCGTCGTGATACTGGGACAGCACGGCGGAGGGAAGACCGTCTTGCTATGGGAACTTGCCGACAGGGCCTCCGAGGCTGGCTATGTTGTTGCTCGTCCCACGGTGGCTTCGGAGGGAATGCTTCCGCGCATTATCGAGAAGATTCAGGACGACGGAGAACGCTATGTCAAATCCGAAAACGGCAAAACCCGAGTTTCCGGGGGAAGCGTCGGCGCGTTTGGATTTTCGGCCGGACTCCAGTTCAGCCGCGATGCCCAGGACTCGAAAACCTTCCACTACAAGCTCTCGCACCTGGCCCGCACGCTCACAAAGCAGGGGAGAGGGATTCTCGTTTTGGTGGACGAGCTCCAGGCTAATTCGCCCGATATCCGCCAGCTGGTGACTGCCTATCAGGAGATAGTGGGCGAAGGACTCGACATCGCGCTCGTGATGGCCGGACTTCCGGGAGCCGTGTCGGCGACCCTGAACGACAAGGTGCTCACGTTTTTGAACCGTGCTCGCAAAGTGAGCCTCCAGGCGCTCACGACAAGCGAAGTGGACGCGTATTTCTCGCGGGCGTTCGATCAGCTGGGTCTGAAGGTGCCTGCGGATTTGAGAACCAGAGCGGCGAAGGCGACCTGCGGCTCGCCCTACCTGCTACAGTTGGTTGGGCACAATATGGTCCTGTATGCGTCAGAGGACGGATCCGTGGACGAGGACTCTCTCGGCAGCGCGCTGGCTTCTGCCCAAAGCGATTTCGAAAACGACGTGTGCCACACGACCCTTGCCGCATTGTCTGAGAAGGACATCGAGTTTTTGAGGGCGATGGCGACCGATGGGGAGGAAAGCGGGATTTCCGATATCGCGCAGAGGATGAATGTGACTCCCGACTACGCGCAGAAGTATCGCAGGCGGCTCATCGAATCCGGAGTTATCGAGGCTGCGGGGCGTGGACGCGTGCGCTTTGCCGTGCCCTACCTAGCAGGCTACTTGCAGCGCACGTGAACCCGCGCCAATTCCTTAATCTGCCTGGCTGAACGAGTGCCAGTACGAAGCGGGGGTCCTCATGAAGTCGTCGAACTCGTTTGTGACCGAGTGGTATCCGATGGCGTAGCGGCCGTTCGCTGGATCCCAGAGGCAGTATTGCGAAATGGCATCGGACAGCTGTGCTGCGGCCTCCCTGCTGTCGGCGGCGACTCGCTCGAGCTCGATTCCGGGGTTCTCCGAGCGAAACGCATCGAGGCAGTACGGCTCGACGAACAGCTTCAGGCTGCGTATGCGCCCTTCGTGGAAAAGCTCGAGAGCCGCCTCTCCCAGATGCCTGTGGCCGCGATGCTGCGACTCGCCTACGAGCGGGCTGAGCGTGCACACCTCTGCATCGGGGTAGATTGCCAAAAACCAGCTGATTATGTCGTGCGCTTCGTCTTTGGAAAGGCTGCCGTCAACTGCGCGCTTGGGGGCGAAGTGGATCCTCGAAGGTCGGTATCCTATAGCGCGGCAGCTTGCTTGGAACTCCCTGTCGCGCGCATCGCTGAAAGCTGCCTCGTCAAGCTCGTAGGAATGCGATCCTTCGTGCTTGTCGCACGTCTGCCCATCGGCCAGCAAACCGCGCACGTAGGACTTGGCACCATCGGAGCACAGCACCACGTGGGCATCCGCTCCATCCAGGATCGCGCGTTGCGCATAGGCGCCCAGCGTCAGCAGCTCGTCGTCTTGGTGAGGCGCGAAGAACAGCATCGTCTGGTGGGTGTTGGGCTTGGGAGCCCCGTTCCTGTTTCTAAAACGTCCGAGCAGGTTCATCGACGGTAACGCCTTCCATGTGTGATCGTGCATTGGCATGGGCAATGTGCTCATGCCCACGTTCTTGCCTACATCATACCCTTCCGAAGCGTTCGGCTGCTGCGAAGTTCGCAATATGCTGCTAGCCAAGATGCTCGCTAGCTGCGACAGACGCAAATTTGCAACCGCAACTCCACTACCGGCCGAGGACGCGCTTGAGCTTGCGCCTTGCTCTCGCGGCTAAGGAGTCGCTGCCGGCGGCGTCGTTGCTCTCGAACTCGCGCATCGACAGCAGCTCGTCGTCGATGACGCGCTCCTCGTCCGGCGTGCACTCACCACCTAGCAGCCTGCAGATGCGCTCCCAGCTTTCGTCGGAATATTCCGCCTCGCGTTCCTCGTCGGACGGGCAGGGCACCTTGTGGTTGAGGAAGTAGTCGGTGTCGAGCGCGCGCACATGCCAGTTCGAGAAGTCCATGACGCTTGCGGCCACCTCGCTGCTGGCTCCGTCGTACACGTGCACGCCGAAGTGGCTGTCGGGCGTCTTCTCGACAATGCCGCCGATCGGCTCGAACACGTCAAGCTCGCGAGACGCCTCGTTGAGCATCGGCACGCTCACGTGCTGTTCGCAATCTCGCCTCAAAGCCGAGAGCAACAGCTCCATCGCGGCCGGTGCGGCGGCGGGTCGATCCACGAAAACGCCCCAGTCGATAACCGGGCACCATCCCCACTCGAACTCCCTGACCGCGAGAAACGCCATCAGCCCGCCATCGGCTTTGCTGCGCAGCAAGAGGTAGACCGGCGTGGTGCAGCCGTTCACGCGCGCGTAATCTTCGAGCACCCAGGCGTACGACTCGCGGGAGTGCACTATGCGGCATTCGCCATCGCGGGTAGCGTTGATTCGCGCCAGATCGGCATCGTCAAACGGGCAGGTCGCGCTGCGGGTCACGCAGAAGGTCGGTTCGCTCTCGCCGAGTGCCTCGGCTAGCTTGCGCATGGCATCGGCGGGCAGCGCCAGCTCGCGCCGCGAAAAACTCAGGTTGCAAAAATCGCCGACGATCTGGTCGGTTCCCTTGCGGTAGAAGCGCGCGCTAGAATCGTTGGGCGTGCCGAACCTCACGAACACGCCCTGAGCCTTGCACAGCTTGGCGATGCTGGCGTAGAGCTTGACGGCCACCATTCCATTGGCGCTCTTCGACGCGCACAGGTCGCCGCCTCCGTCGGAGAGCATGTCGATCCCTCCGACCCTCAGCATGTATCCGTCGCAGGCGCGCTGCGCGAGCGGGACTCCGTCTGCATCTTCACCCTCGAACAGGAACTGCTGGCCCAGCATGTTGGGATTGCCGTAGTGCTTGTGCACATACGCGGCGAAGGGCATGTGCTGCCCGCTCGGCAACGTGAACACGTTCTCGAAAAGCCTGTGCGACGCTGTGATCTGCTTGCGCTGAAGGTCTGTGAACTCCATAGCCGTCTTTCTACGTGCAGTCGTGTTTGTGCAAGGTTATTCTACCTTATAGCGATTGAACGCCTACATTTAGGGAGAAGGATGCATGGACGAGATTCTCGAAATGCTCGAGGACATCAGGCCCGATGTTGATTTTGCGCAGGAAACCGGCCTCGTGGACGACGGGGTCTTCGACTCGATGGACATCATCGAGCTGATGTCGCAGATAGAGTCCCGCTTCGGCATCGAGATTCCCGTCGACGAGCTGGTGCCCGAGAACTTCAATACTCCCGATGCGATCCTCGCTCTGGTAGACAAGTGCCGATGAAGAGCGTACTCGCATACTTGGAACATGCCGCCGAGGCCTGGCCCGACAAGGTCGCCTTCGACACGGGCAAGAAGGCGGTGAGCTTCCGGCAGCTCCGCGAGCAGTCGCTTGCGTTTGGAGCCGAGCTGGCCCGGGCATTCGGGGGCCGCACCCGCCAACCCATTTGCATCATGCTCGACGACCCGATCGACGAGCTGGTGTGCATGTTCGCCACGCTGGCAAGCGGCAACTTCTACGTTCTGGTCGATGCGGCGCTTCCGGCCGAGCGCGTGCGCCTCATGGTGCAGAGCATCTCTCCCATGGGCATCGTCGCACGCGACGCGCAGGCCACCGCCGGCCTCGATGCCGACTTCGCGGTGGTGCCCTACGACGGCGAGCCGCTGCCCGCTGCCTCCGGCCTCGACACCGGCGCGCCCGCCGTGCTCGCGCCCATCCGCGATGCGGCCGTCCCAAGCGACCCCATGTGCGGCGTGTTCACGTCCGGATCCACGGGCGTGCCCAAGCTGGTGGTCAAGAGCCACGGTGCCATGATCGACTTCGTCGAGACCTTCGCCGGCATGTTCCCGCTTTGCCACGACGACGTGCTGGCCTCGCAGCTCCCGCTGCATTTCGACGCGTCCAGCAAAGACGTGTACTGCACGCTCAAGCTGGGCGCCACCTGTCGCATCGTGCCGAGGATGCTGTTCTCCTTCCCCGCGAAGCTCACCTGCTATCTAGACGAGATGGGCATCACCACCATCATCTGGGTGCCCTCGGCGCTGCGGCTGGTGGCCAATGGCGACGGATTCGCCACGGGATGCGTGCCCCGCAAGCTGCGCAACGTGTTCTTCGTGGGCGAGCAGATGTACGCGCGGCACCTCAACTACTGGGTCGACAACCTGCCGGATGCGCGGTTCGTGAACCTCTACGGCTCGACCGAGGTGGCCGGCAACGTGCTCTTCAGCGTGTGCGGGCACATGGACGACGAGGCTGCGCGCGTGCCGCTGGGCAAGCCGTTTCCCAACGTGAAGGTGATGCTCTTCGACGGCGACCGCGAGGTCGTGGAGCCGGGCGAGATAGGCGAGATCTGCGTGGCCGGAGGCACGCTTTCGCAGGGCTACTACGGCGACGAGGAGCGCACCGCCGCGGCATTCGTGCCCAACCCGCTTGCGAGCGATGGCGAGCTGATGTACCGGACCGGCGACCTGGCGCGCATCGACGACGACGGGCTGTTCGTGATGGCGTCGCGCCGCGACAACCAGGTCAAGCACATGGGCTACCGCGTGGAGCTGGAAGATGTGGAGGTGGCCGCGGCCGCTGTACCGGGCGTGCGCGAATGCTGTTGCGTTCACGACGACGCCGAGGACAAGCTGGTGCTGTTCTACAGCGCCGACGACGAGATGAAGCGGGAGCTTGCAAAGGCCCTGCGCGGAAGTTTGCCCCGGTACATGGTGCCCACCGGATTCGTGCGACTCGACCAGCTGCCGCTTAACGCCAACGGCAAGATCGACCGGGTGCGGCTCTCTTCGGGGCAAATGGTGTTAAACTCGAACGGTTAAGCCAGCTTTCGACAAGGAGTGAGTTAGTTGCTGCCTACCGATGAACAGCTCAAGATCATCCAAAGCGGAGTATCCGACATCGTGCCGCTCAAGGCGCTCAAGGAAAAGCTAGACAGGCAGGTGCCGCTGCGCATCAAGCTCGGTGCCGACCCCACGGCTCCCGACCTGCACATCGGCCATGCCGTGCCGCTGCGCAAGCTCAGGCAGATGCAGGACCTGGGCCACCAGGTGGTGCTCATCATAGGAGACGCCACGGCGCTCATCGGCGACCCTTCGGGCCGCAATTCCACGCGTCCGCAGCTCACGCGCGAGACCATCGAGAAGAACGCCGAGACCTACGTCCAGCAGGTGGAGAGGATCCTGGACCCCGCCAAGACCGAGATCCGATGGAACTCCGAGTGGATCTACAAGCTCGACCTGCAGGGCCTGCTCGAACTCACCAGCAACTTCACCGTGGCGCGCATTCTCGAACGCGACGACTTCCACAACCGCTACACCAACCAGCAGCCCATCTCGCTGCACGAGTTCCTCTACCCCACGCTGCAGGCCTACGACTCGGTGGCGGTGAAGGCCGACGTCGAGATCGGCGGTCAGGACCAGCTGTTCAACCTGCTGGCCGGGCGCGAGCTTATGGAGAAGATGGGCATGGAGCCGCAGGTGTGCCTCACGCTTCCGCTTCTGGAGGGCACCGACGGCGTTCACAAGATGTCGAAGAGCTACGGCAACTACATCGGCCTCACCGACGAGCCGGACGACATGTTCGGCAAGGTGATGTCGATCCCCGACGAGCTGATGATCCGCTACTACAGGCTGGCATCGACCGCCCCGGTGAGCGAGGTCGACGAGCTTGAGCAGGGTCTGGCCGCCGGCACCGTGCATCCCAACAAGGCCAAGCGCGCGCTGGCTCGCAACATCGTGACCGCGTACTACGACGAGGCCACCGCGCAGAGCGCCGAGGAGGCCTTCGACAAGGTGTTCAAGTCGCACGGCATCCCGGACGACGTGCCCGAGTACGAGGTGGAGTTCAAGCTCAACGACGACGGCCTGGTGTACCTGCCGGCGCTGATGAACGAGCTGAAGCTTGCCCCCAGCGCGTCGGAAGGCCGCAGGCTCATCGACAACGGCGGCGTGAAGATCGACCTCGAGCCTCTGCCCGCCAAGAGCTACAACCTCGAGAAGGAGAAGCTCGACGGTGTGGTGCTGCAGGTGGGCAAGCGCAAGTTCGCCAAGCTCATCGCCAAGTAGGGGACGTTGCGGGCGCGCCTGCGAGCCTGATGGCGAGCGAGGCGCGAGCGGGAGCGGCTGGCTGCCGGCATGCGACGACTCGCTCGTAGAATTGCGGTAGCCACTCGCCCTGTATGCGGGCAATATGGCGTTTTGAATGGTACAATCCAATATCTGCGAAGATTGACGCTAGGGCACGCGACTGCTATCATATCCGGTCGCGTCTGCAAAAAGGCGTTTGGAAAAGCTATTGAAGGGTAAACAAACTATGTACGCTGTGATTCTTACAGGTGGCAAGCAGTACAAGGTCTCCGAGGGAGACGTTCTCGACATCGAGAAGCTCGATGCCGAGATTGGCAGCACCGTCGACTTCGACGTGCTGTTCGTCTGCGATGGCTCCAAGATCGTGACCGAGGCTTCCGAGCTGGCAAACGCCAAGGTTTCTGGCGAGATCATCGACCAGTTCAAGGGCCAGAAGCAGCTCGTCTTCAAGTTCAAGAAGCGCAAGGGCTACAAGAAGCTCAAGGGACATCGCCAGCAGCTCACCAAGGTCAAGATCACCGGGGTCAGCGCTTAAGGCGAGTTCGGTGCCGCGACGCGATGTGACGCGATGCGTGGCGGCTCATCAAGTGATCAAACAAAAGCTCAACGGTTTTAGCTCTCAAAGTTAGGTAGGGGAGAACAATGGCACATAAGAAGGGACTCGGTTCTTCGCGCAACGGTCGCGATTCCCACGCTAAGCGTCTTGGAGTCAAGCGCTTCGCAGGTCAGGAAGTCAATGCTGGCACCATCCTGGTTCGTCAGCGCGGCACCCACTTCCATCCCGGCGAGAACGTCGGACGCGGCAGCGACGACACCCTGTTCGCCAAGACGAGCGGCGTGGTGGAGTTTACCCGCGGCGACAAGCGCAGGGTTCACATCCGACCTCTCGAGGGCTAGTCTGCTAGACTTGGTCCTTCAAATATTTGGACGTTCGAAGAGTCTGGCCTAATGGCGCGTGCATGCGCTTAGGCCAGACTTTTTCTATATATGGGAGCCTGGGAGGCAAAGTTGTTCATCGACCAATCTCATATTTTCGTGAAGGCCGGCGACGGCGGCGCGGGATGCATGTCGTTTCGCCGCGAGGCGCACGTGCCCAAGGGTGGACCCGACGGCGGCGACGGCGGGCGTGGCGGCGACGTGATACTCGAGGCCGACAAGGCGGTGTCGTCGCTCATCGACTACAGGTTCAAGCACCACTTCAAGGCGCCGCGCGGCACGCACGGCAAGGGTTCGAAGCGCAACGGCGCCGAGGGCGAGGACCTCATCCTCAAGGTGCCGCTGGGCACCATCGTGCGTGAGTACGACGAGACCACCAAGGAGGCTGGCGAGCTGATCGCCGACCTCACGGTGCACGGCGAGCGGGCAATCGTGGCCAAGGGCGGCCACGGCGGCCTGGGCAACACTCACTTCGTGACGCCCACTCGCAGGGCACCCGCGTTTGCCGAGCTGGGCGAGCCCGGCGAGGAGTGCTGGATCGAGATGGAGATGAAGCTCATGGCCGATGCCGCGCTGGTGGGCATGCCCAGCGCCGGCAAGTCGTCGATCATCGCCCGCATCAGCGCCGCCAGGCCCAAAATCGCCGACTACCCCTTCACCACGCTGGTGCCCAACCTCGGCATGGTGAGGTCGGAAGACTACAGCTTCGTGGTGGCCGACGTGCCGGGCCTCATCGAGGGCGCGGCTGCGGGCAAGGGTCTGGGCCACGAGTTTCTGCGGCATATCGAGCGCACGGCGCTCATCATCCACGTGGTGGACATGACCGGCTCATACGAGCAGCGCGATCCGGTGGAGGACTACCGCATCATCAACAAGGAGCTGGCCCTCTATGCCAGCGAGCTGGCCGACCGGCCGCAGATCGTGGTGGCCAACAAGGTGGACGTGCCCGGCCACGAGGACGACATCAAGCGGCTTGAGGCGGCCGTGCGCGAGGCGGCCATCGAGGCTGCGGGCGGCGACGAGTTTGCCGACAGCGTGCAGGAAGCCAAGGTGTTCAGGGTCTCGGCCGTTACGGGCGAGGGGATACCGAGCCTCATCGCGGCGGTGGCGCAGAAGGTCCACGAGTTGCGCGAGGCCATGCCCGAGCCCGACACCGCGCAGTACGGGCAGGTCTGGGAGCACAAGCGCCTGGAGCGCGATGCCAAGTACGAAGTGCACGACCTGGGCGGCGGCGTGTTCCGCGTGGAGGGCAAGGCGGTCGAGCGCGCCGTGATCCAGTGCGACTGGGACAACGACGAGGCCATCACCTACCTGCAGCGGCGCTTGCGCGGCATGGGCGTGGATTCGGCCCTGCACAACGCGGGCGCGCGCTCGGGCGACGAGATTCGCATCCTGGGCCGTTCCTTCGACTACGAGGGCTCGGAGTGGGAAGACGACGAAGATGACGAGATGGAGCTGGCCGGCGGCGTGTGGCGCGAGGAATTCGCGGAGGACGGCGCTGACGGCGGCGACGCTGATGACGGCGGCGACGATGGCGACGGTCCGCAAGTCGAGTGGGTGTATGTGGAATGACGAACGAGAGCAACAGCGGCAACAGCGCGACCGGCTGCGGGCGCGAGTCCGTGGTTGAAAACGCCCTCGGTGCCGCCCGCAACGGCAACGGCAAGCCGCATCGCGTGGTGGTGAAGATCGGCACGTCCACGCTCATCGACGACGACGGCATGCTGCGCGTGGGCTACCTCTTCGAGGTGGCGCGTCAGGTTCACGACCTGCGCAAGCAGGGCATCGACGCCGTGATAGTGTCGTCTGGCGCCATCGGCGTGGGCCTGCGCAGGCTGGGCATGGGCTCGCGTCGTCCCAGCGACATTCCCACGCTGCAGGCCGCCGCGGCGATAGGCCAGGTGGAGCTGTCGAGCAAGTACTCCGAGGCGCTCGCTCACTACGACCTCAAGATGGCGCAAGTGCTGATAACCCGCTACGAGACGGGCGGCCGCGAGTCGTACCTGCACGCTCGCGACACCATGGAGCGGCTGCTGGAACTGGGCATCGTGCCCCTCATCAACGAAAACGACACCGTGGTGGTGGACGAGATCAAGTTCGGCGACAACGACACGTTGGCCACGCTGGTGGCCACGATGATCAAGGCCGACCTCGTGATCTTGCTCTCCGACATCGAGGGCCTCTACACCGCAGACCCCCGCACCAGCGAAGATGCCGAGCTGCTCGAGCACGTGGGTGCTCTCACCGAGGAGCTGTACAACGCTGCGGGCGGGTCGGGCAGCGCGTATGGATCGGGCGGCATGATCACCAAGATCAAGGCGGCGCGCGTGCTCATGGCTGCGGGCATTCCGATGGTGATTTGCGAGGGCAGCAAGCCCAACGTGATCGCCGACGTGGCTTCGGGCAAGCAGATCGGTACGATCTTCGACTCCGATTCGGCTCCGCACGCCAATGCCCGCAAGCTATGGATTGCGCTGGGCGGCAACCCGCGTGGCTCGGTTACAATCGACGCGGGGGCGGCCAACGCGCTGCGAGAATGCGGCAGCTCGCTTCTGCCGGTGGGCATTCGCGAGGTGGAGGGCAGCTTCGGCTCGGGCGATGCCATCGGCATCTACGACGAGTCGCACATGCTGGTGGGCCGTGGCTTGGCGAGGCTCTCCAACGAGCAGATCGCGCGCGCAATGGGCAAGAACTCGCAGGCTCTGGCTGCAGACCCGGAGCTTGCCGACCTCAAGGACAAGGTCGCGGTGCACCGCGACGAGATGGTGGTGTTCTAGAAGCTCGCTTGAGGGTTGCGAGCGCGGCTCGCGGCTCGCGACGGCCCCCGAGGGCGGGCTTCTTGAGAGAGAAAGGCGGATGCCATGCCAACCATGCAAGACCAGTCGAAGTCGGAAGTGCGCGAGATGGCCGAGAGGGCCAAGGCGGCATCGCAGCTGCTGGCCAAGGTAGGTTCGCGCGAGCGCAACGCCGCGCTGGCGGCCATGGCCGATGCGCTCGAGGCGCATTGCGGCGAGATTCTGGAAGCCAACGAGGCGGACCTGGCCCGCGCCCGCGAAGACGGCATGGCGGCTCCGCTGCAAGACAGGCTGCTTCTCACGCGCGAGCGCATCGCCGACATCGCCGACGCGCTGCGCAAGCTCATGGCCGAGAGCGATCCCATCGGCGAAGTCGTCGAGGGCCGCACGCTCGACAGCGGCATCAAGCTCACCCGGGTGAGGGTTCCCATGGGCGTGGTGGCCATGATCTACGAGGCGCGTCCCAACGTGACGGCCGACGCGGCGGGCCTTTGTATCAAGACCGCCAACGCCTGCATCCTACGCGGTGGATCGGCAGCCAACGCCACCAACATCGTGATGACCCGCGTGCTCGCCGATGCGGCCAGCGCGGCGGGGCTGCCGGCCGACTGCATCCAGCAGGTGCAGACCACCAGCCGCGAAGCCACCACCGAGCTGATGGGCATGCGCGACCTGGTGGACGTGCTCATTCCACGCGGCGGTCGCGGCCTCATCCAATCGTGCGTGGAGAACTCCAAGGTGCCTGTGATCGAGACCGGCACGGGCAACTGCCATATCTACATTTCTCAGAGCGCCGACCTCGACATGGCCGACGCCATCGTGATCAACGCCAAGACGCAGCGTCCCGGCGTGTGCAATGCGGCGGAGTCGCTGCTGGTAGACGAGTGCGTGGCCGCCGACGTGCTGCCGCGCGTGCTGGGGAGCCTGGCCGAGCGCGGCGTGCTGATCCACGCCGACGAGGAGTCGCTGCGCATCGCGCGCGAGGCCGGCATCTCGAGCGACCTGCTGGTGCCCGCCACCCAGGACGACTGGGGCACCGAGTACCTCGAGCTGGAGATTAGCGTCAAGCTGGTGAGCGGCCTCGACGAGGCCATCGCGCACATCAACAGGTACGGTACCAAGCACTCCGAGGCCATCGTGACCGAGGACTACGAGAGCGCCATCCGCTTCACCAACGAGGTGGACGCATCGTCGGTGTATGTGAACGCGTCGACGCGCTTCACCGACGGCGGCATGTTCGGACTGGGAGCCGAGATCGGCATTTCCACGCAGAAGCTGCACGCCCGCGGCCCGATGGGCCTCACGGCACTCACTACCTCGAAATTCGTGCTGATGGGTTCGGGCCAGGTGAGGTAGCGTTGGCGGAAAGTTTGCAAAGGCTGCGAGCTGGCAGCTTCCTTGAACTGCTATCGTTTCTAGCGACGCAGTTGGAGGGACTGCAGGGGCTTTCGATAGAAAGGCGCGAGTATGACTAAGTTCGGGTTTATCGGAATCGGAAACATGGGCGGTGCTGTTGCCGACGTGGCGTGCAAGGGCATTGGCGCCGAGAACGTGGTGGTGTTCAATCCCACGACGGCGAAGGCCGAGGCGTTTGCGGCTGCGCATCCCGGATGCACCGTTGCAGCTAGCAATGTCGAGCTGGTCGAGGCGTGCGACGTGGTCGTGCTGGGGGTCAAGCCGCAGATCGTGGCTTCCGTGCTGGAGGACCTCGCCTCCACTTTTGCCGATCAGGCTGCCAAGGGTCATCATCAGGTCTTGGCATCGATTGCCGCTGGCTGGACGCTCGAGCAGTACGACGAGCTGCTCGCCAAGCATGGACTCGAGCTTCCCGTGTGCACCTGCATGCCCAACATGCCCATCAGGGTGGGGCAGGGCATTATCTTGATGTGCTCGAACGGCAAGCTCACCGACAACGACAGGCAGACGATGCTCGACGCGCTGGCACCTGCTGGTCTCGTGGAGTTCGTGAAGGAGAACATCGTGGCATCGGCCACTCCGGTGTTTAGCTGCTCGCCGGCGATGACCTACATCTACATCGAGTCGCTCGCCGACGGCGGAGTGCAGATCGGTCTCGAGCGCAAGGATGCCGTGCGCTATGCGGCGCAGGCCGTGATCGGGGCTGCGACTCTGGCTCTCGAAGGCGACAAGCACACCGGCCAGCTGCGCGACGAGCTGGCCACTCCCTGCGGCATGACCATCACGGCCACCAACGAGATGGAGCGTCGCGGCTTCCGCGGAGCGGTGAGCACCGGCATAGTGACGGCCTACGAGCACGGCAAGAACATGAAGTAGCAGCCAGCGCGATGCGTCGCGCAGTTGCGTCAGGCTTGCATTCGAGGGGGCAGCGAAGAAGATTCGCCGCCCCCTTGTTGTAGCTAGGCAGGCATGTAGCGGCGCGTGCTCGCATTTCTGAAAGAGAGCTCGGAAACGTTGCAGAGGGTTGGAGTTCGTTTGGATTCTGGTAAGAATTTGGTAAGAATTCGTTAGCAATCTGGTAAGAACTGCGCGTTAAGCTGGCTGCAGAGATAGGGTTGCACGACCAGATAACAGGGCTTCAATTTAAAATCTCGCTATAAATTATTAAAATCTCATTACACTGAGATATATAAAAATTATAGTGAGATATTAGGAGGGAAAATGGAACTCGACCGGGTATTCGAGACCATGGGGATAAACTCCATAGCAGCTACTGCGGAGTCAGGACTGAAGGAATTGCCAGAATGCCTCGTTCCGGTCGTTCGCTCATCGGTGCTGGATTTCGCCCATATCGAAGTCGACGGAAGAAGCCTTGTTGTTGTGGAGCTGCCTGCCGGGTCAAGGGTCTCGACGATTTCGAACATTCTGGGCGCCATCGACAATGCTTCTGGATGCAGGGCCATGGCGTTCTTTTCCAGTTTGTCTAAATACATGCGAGGTGCGCTCATCGGTGCCCGCATAGCTTTTGCCACAGAAGATGGGCAATTCTTTCTGCCAGGTACGATGTCGCTGCTTCCGATGGAGGAAGACAAGGCCCCTTCTCCCCAGAAGAGCCTTACCCCATCTGAGATGAGGGCGTTCATTTGGTGGCTTTCGCGCAGGGAAGCTGCAAGTTCGCAGGACTTGGCAGATGATTTGCAAATGCCCAAGTCGACTGCATCCCGTGTTTGCGAGACCCTGGTCGAGGCTGGCGTTCTATCCAAGCGCATGCTGGGGAAGAGAAAGCACACGGCATTCTATTCGATGCCCGATCCAGTCGAAGGTGTTCGCAAGGGCTCCAAGGCATTCGGCGATCCGGTGAAGTATGTGTTGCATGTGGATGAGGAGGATGCCGAAGGCCTTTTGCTATGTGGCGAGTCTGCACTTGCAGAAAGATCGCTCCTAGCGCATCCTTCGATTCCGGTATTTGCTGCTTCCCCAGAGGAGGGCAAGAAGCTCGCAAGTCATGCACGCCCTGTTGAGAAAGTCCGCAATCTGGCTAAGGTTATGGCACTGGCATTCGATCCCAGACCTCAGTCTGATGGAAGGCTCGTCGACTGCTTCACGATGATGAAGACCGTCGAAAATCTGAACGACGAGAGAGTTGCACTGGCTCTCGATGAGGCGATGGGGGATTTCCCATGGTACGAATCCCTGGCATAGAGAAGTTTGCAGAGTGCTTCAAAGGCGACTTTTCGAGGTTCGTTGTAATTGGCGGCACGGCTAGAGAACTGATTTACGAGAAGGCCGGGTACTTCGATGATTCGGTGACCAAAGACATCGATGTGGTGCTAATTGCAGAAGAACTGAGTCCTGCTTTTGTCGATAAATTCGTCGCTTTCGTCAACGATGCCGGATATGAGCATTGCAGCAAGGATGGAAGTTGTCAGATGTTTCGATTTTGCAGACCTTCGGATGGCTCGTATCCTGCTCAAATAGAGCTGTTGAGCAGGAGGCCAGACTTCGTGGCTAACATAGAACAGCACATAGGGCCTGTTCCGGTTGATGATAGCAAGTATTCCTTGTCCGCAATCTTGATGGATGATGCCTACTATGAGCTGATTGCGAGTGGAAAGGCCGTCACCGAAGAGTTTGGGATGCCGACTCTTAGACATGAATATTTGCCGCTATTCAAGATGAGGGCCTACAACGATTTGATTGGATGTAGAAAGTCCGAGGCATACAAGCACCGTAGGGATGTTTTCAAGCTCATGTCTTTGGAGCTGCCAGAACCTCCCAAGGGGATATCAGATGCCGTACTCGGGGATGTGCGGATTTTTCTAGATATCGTGGATGTTGACAAAAGACTGATGAGAAACATCGGTCTTGGGATGCTGGAGCCAGAGGAGATGAAAGCGCGAATTCGCAAATACTATCTGTTGGACTGTGGCGGTTCTGGCTCGTAGGCGGATAAGGTCCAAAACCGTGGCTGACTCGCCCAGCAGACCCTGCGCCGTCAGGCCGGCGCGTACCTGGAGTAGGGGCGAGCGCACGCAAGCACGGCTATGCAAGCGGCCAAGCGTTTGCGGGCGGACGGCGGCTTTTGTGATAACCTCAACTAGTGCAATAAAGCCGCGGCCGCATTGGCCGACTATCGAAAGCAGGCAACATCAATTGACCTCCAGAGAATGCGCACTCATCGCGGCAGCTGCCGCGGATTCCAAAAAGGGAACCGACATCATCGTTCAGCGCGTGGCTGAACTGCTCATCGTCACCGACTACTTCGTGATTGTGTCGGCCTCCAACGACCGCCAGGTCGAGGCCATCGCCGACGAGATCGAGGACAAGCTCCGCGAGCAGGCGGGCATCAAGCCCATCGGCCGCGAGGGATTTGGCGACAGGACCTGGGTGCTGCTGGACTACGGCGAGCTGGTCGTGCACGTTTTCCAGCAGGAGACACGCGAGTTCTACAGGCTCGAGACCATCTGGAACGACGCTCCTCTGGTGGACATCCGCGAGGCGGGCATCGAGGATCCCGAGTACAGCGAGCGCATCGAGAAACTTATCGAGAGCACTCCGCGCGACGACGGCAGCGAGGTTGCCGTCACGCTCGAGACGACCGAGGACGAGGGCGAGGGCGGGGATTCCGCCGAGGTCGAGTAGCCGCTACAACGCACCATTTTTGCGCATTTCGTAAGGCACCACCCAGGCGTTCCACACGCGGGCGGTGTCGGGATGCAGCGACCTCTCCATGTTCACCAGGTTCTTGACCGTGGCCTCGCAGCATTCGCTGAACAGGTCGGGCAGGCTGAGCTTGCCCACCATCTCGCGCAGCGCGACGAGCGAGTCGTACTTGCGAAGCGGCTCGATCATGTCGGCGATGTACACCACCATGTCGAGCGGCTGCATGTCTACCGCACCCGACGTGTGCCGCGCAATCGCCTGCACGACCTGCGGCTCTAGCTGCGGAAACTCTATGGAGAGCGCCTTTGCGCCGGTGATCGCGTGAAAGATCGGGCGCATCAGCTCGTAGCCTTCGGGCAGCTCGAGTCCCAGCTCCAGCACGCGGTCGAACACCGCCTGCCCTTTGTAGCATTTATCCCAGTCGTGCAGCAGGCCCGCGCGCGTTGCCTGCGACAAGTCCACGTCGTAGAGCGCGGCCATCTTGCGCGACGTGCGCGATACGCTCACGGAATGCGCGTATCGCGTGGCCGTGAGCCGCTCGCGCAGCTCGGGCAGGACGCTCCGCACGAACTCGCGGTCGACTTCGGGCAGCCCCTCTCCCAGCTCCTCGGCGATCGCGTCGAGCGGAATGCCGTGGATGTCGGATTCGTTGAAGATAATCTGCTCCGACCGCGCGATGCGCGCAGCCTCGCGCTCGACCGCTTCGCTCTTGGCAGCGGCTTTCTTGTCATGTTTCGCCATGTCTGTCACCTAGTTCCAAAGCCCGCGCACAGCATGCAGCAGGCAAATCCCGCCAACCCGAAAGCGCTGTGCTATCGGAGCAGGATGCATTTCGTCGAATAGAAAATGTCGCGCCCTTTATCGTAGCACCAAAGCCGCACCCCGCCTCGCAGCACATAGCAGGAGCAGCCTCGCCATCACGCTAGCGAGAATCATTGAAGAAATAACTCACATGGCGCACCGCCCATATGCTACGCTCGCAGCATCGACTAGATATTTCCCAGCTCGTTACATCCAGATTATCAGTGGGAATCTGTAAACCAAGCTTCGAAAAGAGCGCATGATGAGCGAAGGATCGAACATTACTGAAAAACAAATCGTCGCTGGGGATCCCACGGTATTTGCTATTGGCTATGCATTTGTCGACAGAAGCAAAACCACCGAAATTAGCATGTTTATCAACGGCGACAACATCCTTGGATTTACCAAGCAAGGCAACCAATACACAACTCGATGGGCATATCTTGACGGGATTGTTGGATGGCTGAACGAGTTTGCCCTGACAATGCATGCAGATCCATATCCAGTGAGTGCCGAAGGAGACTTTGCAGCTCAAAAAGATTGCAACGCACGAACTTTCTTTTCCGAAGATTTCGATGAAATGGATGCCTACTACACGCTGCTGAACGACTGGACATACGAACATACATGGCTTAGCGAACGAGCAGGCGCCATTCTTGCAAATGTCTTTTTCGAATACAAGGATGGTATCGTGGAACTTTCTTGGAACAATCTCGAAGACCACGATGGGGCATCGTTCGATTGTAAATTCGGCAGTGCGCGCGTTGATGCCAAAGTCTTCAAGAGCGTGGTGCGTACGTTCGTTGATGCCTATGAAAAGCATTGGGGCATCACTCTCGACCGCTAGGAGTAGCCTGGTGCTCTTGCTTTTATTGTGATACCGCGGCCTAGGGCCACGCGTTAGCTTGATGCATCCGCGTACAAGCCGTGCTTGGCTATGTAGCGTTCCACCGAGAACGGGGTCATGTACGAAATCGACTTGCCCTCGCGCACTCGCTTGCGCATGTCGGTCGACGAAATCGCCAGGCCCGGCACCTCGAAGAACGACACGCCGTGCGCCATTTCCTCGTTGCTTTCCAGCTCCTCGCGCAGCGCCGTGTAGTCGTAGCCGGGACGCGTGGCCGCCACGAAGTGCGCGAGCCGCATCGATTCGGCGGAGTTGCGCCACTTCAGCACGCTGAGGATCGCGTCGGCACCGGTGATGAAGAACAACTTGGCACTCTCCGGCAGCAGCTCGCGCAGCTCGCGCAGCGTCTCGTAGGTGTAGGTCACGCCCTCGCGGTCGACCTCTAGTCGGCTCACGTCGAAGTCGTCGTTTTTGCGGATAGCCAGCTTTACCATCTCGTAGCGGTCGTTTGCGCAGGTCACGTCGCATTTCTGCTTGAACGCCGGATTGCCCGTGGGCATGAACACCACGAAGTCCAGCTCGAACTGCTCTCGTGCCTGCTCAGCGCAAATCAGGTGCCCGTAGTGAATGGGATCGAAGGTGCCGCCCATGATGCCGATGCGAAGCTCGCGGCCCGGATTGCTGGCAAGCGCGTGGTCTATGAGAGGAGATACGATCATGTTCGAAGTCCTCGGCCTTCTGTCGGGTGCCTGATGCCGCCGGTAGCACAGCTGTTTGCTAGGTAAGATTCTATAGGGTGCCACCGCGCCTAAACAAGTACCACGGTGCGGACGGAAGAGAGGGCTCGCCTCTTTCTGCTAACAGAATTGGCCAATCCTGCAGTACCGACAGTCGGATGGGGGTGCGAAGCCGCCGCCCGCCCGCAAACGCCTGGCCGCTTGCATAGCCGTGCTTGCAGCCAACGCAAAAGCCCCGTCGTGGTCGACCACCACGGCGGGGCTTGCTGTCGGACATCTCGCCAGTCTCTAGTGAATATTTGACAACTTAGCTACCACTCCTATTGTCTTTGGTTACCTCTTTTCC
>CAVFRF010000064.1:0-54506 GCA_963624975.1 Bacteroidaceae bacterium | reverse complement strand
ACTTGGAATAGTAGGCCAGGTCCATGATGGCCAGCCCGATGAGCAGCCCGAACAGGAACGTGGACTTGGCCAGCACGCGGAAGTTCTCGCGGCGGTCCAGCTCGAACAGGCGCCGGTAGCCCTCGATGGCCAGCACCACCACCACGAAGTCGAACACGAAGGCGTAGCGGAAGTAGAACGACGTGGCCAGTTTGAGGGCGCTCCACAGCACGTCGAGCGGGAACAGGAAGAACGATGACAGCAGGAACAGCGCCAGCACCCCGAGCCCGACCTTGAGGCGGCGCGGCACCTTGCGGTTGAAGAACAGCGATAGCGCCAGTATCGGAGCCATCGAGGTGAGGTACACCCCGGGGGACAGCTCGTCGCCGGTGTAGCCCATGCAGTAGTATGCGACGAAGTTCGACGGGTTGGCATGCAGGTTGGCATATAGGGAAGAGCCCATGTCGGTGTTGGCTCCCGACATGAGGCCCAGCGCCGAGGGCAGGAACAGCACCATGCTGGCTCCGAGCGCCAAGAGCATCGCGATGGCGTAGCGCACGCCCCTCTTCACGAAAACCCTGCTGGGCAGCTTGTCGATGTAGCAGCATGCCAGGAAGTAGCACGCCGAGAACAGACAGCACATGAAGCCCACGTACCAGTTGAACAGCACCACGCAGGCCACGCTGGCGAAAAGCGGCCACAGCCTCTCGCCACGCGCCGCACGCCAGGTGCCCAGAGCCACCAGGGGCAGCATGATCACGCCGTCCATCCACATGATGTTGCTGCATTGCAGCAGCACGTAGCCGCTGAGCGCGTACGCCAGCGAGAGGGCCACGCCCATGGTGCCCGCGCCGTAGCGCCTGCGCAGGAACGTGTAGCAGGTGAGGCCCGCGAAGGGGAGCTTGACGAGCGTCATGAGCGACAGCAGCTGAGGCGCGTCCATCGGATCGAAGAACGCCGCCAGCAGGCTGAACGGGCTGGCCAGGTAGTATGCGATGAGAGCCGCGGTGCCCTCGCCCAGGCCCTGCGTGGCGGAATATAGCAGCGAGCCGTTGCCGTGCATCACCTCCGACAGCCACGAGTAGAATCCCACGTACTGGATGTTCTGGTCTTCGATCGCCACGCTGAGCGTGCCGAACGGGTAGATGCCGCGAGCTGCGAACGTCGCTGCCAAGATCAGCGCGGGGAGCACCAGGGAGAGCACGTACTCGTAGCGGCGCGTGGCCGATGCTCCCGAGACCGGGGCGGAGCTTGCGGTGGTGTGCTGGGTTTTGGATGTCATAGAGATGAAGGCTCCTGATCCTGTGTCGCTTCTGCGGCATCGGGCGCGATGCGGGTCAGCGCGGGCAGACCGTCGCGCGACTCGAGCGCGAACGCCTTGAGCGCCTGCGCCTCCAGCTCGCGGTTCGGCGAGGTGCTGAACTCCACGAACCCGGGCAGCGCGGGGTTGAGACACAAGGCCGCTTCGTCGACGATGCCGGGGTGGAACAGCACCTCGAGGTCAAGCTCGCGCGCTGCGGCGTCTCGCGCCAGGCCGTCGAACACGGCCTCCACGTTTGCCGCCGTCATCTCTCCCGAGAACAGCACTCCGCAGAAGGCCGACGCCGGTGCTGCAGCTTCGGGATGCGCCTTGGCATCCTGCTTCCACAGATGCGCGAGCAGCTTGTGCTTGGCGAGGTTGACCTTGCGGATGCGCTTGGCGATCTGCTTGGGCGCGAAGGGCTGGCGGCTCTCCACCGGCACGCGCATGTGCTCGAGCTTGCATCCGCTGCGCTCGATGGACGCCAGCAGCGCGTCGAACACCACCGGAATGGCGTGCGTGTGCTGATGGCTGTCGACCCGCAGTCCGTCGCGCATCTGCGGGAAACGCCGCACGAGCTTGGCGAGCTGCGCGTCTATCTCGATCTCGATCTGGCGCTGGGCTTCGGCGCGCTGCCTCGAGCGCGACTTCTTGAGCAGCCCCAGAAAGCCGAGGTCGAACATGCCGTCGCCGTCCACCAGCATGGGCACCTGCGCGGGGTCGGCCACGCAATGGCCCTCCACGAGGTTCACGTGCAGTCCGATGAGCAGCTGCTGCGCATCGGGGCGGCCCGAAAGCGAAGCGAGCTTGCGCTCGAGAAGCTCCGCGCATTCGTCGAAGCGCAGGCTGTTGGCAAAGATGCTGAGCGAGTTGAGCAGGCCGGGCGCGCCCGCGCCGCCGCAGCAATCGAGTATGCGCGTGGATTGGACTGGGTCTATCCCAAAGTCGTCGGCATGAAATATGACCTGCATCAATCAATCTCCAAAATCGGCGCCGAAAAGCCCGATCGAAACCCGCCGTCTTTCAGGTTGCACTTAGGTTTGGCGTGCTTATATATAAAGCGTTGCATGCGAGTTCGAGGTGCTTCGAGGCTCCGGGGTCGAACGCCAGAGGTCATTATAACGATTGGCGGCGGGCCCCACGCCATTGCATCTGATTAATTGCATACAATGGAATGCGTGCCGAAGGCCGAAGGCCAAGGGCGCGCGGGCAAAGCTCGACCGCGGTTTACAAAAAAGGAAGCGTCGCAAACATGGACCTGTCTATCGTCATCCCCTGCTACAACGAGGCTGCGAGCCTCAAGCTGCTGCTCGAATCCATCGAGGCGGCATTCGCCGGGCAGGGGGTGAGCTACGAGCTGGTGTTCGTGAACGACGGCAGCACCGACGGCACGCGCAAGTATCTGGCCGAGGCGCCAATGCCTCCGAGCTGCTCGCATTCGGTGCTGGTGGACTTCTCGCGCAACTTCGGCAAGGAGGCCGCGCTCTTCGCGGGGCTCGAGCATGTGAGCGGCGACCACGTGGCGTTCATGGACGCCGACATGCAGCAGCCGCCCTCGATCCTGCTCGACATGTACCGCAAGCTCGTCGCCGACCCCGAGGCCGACTGCGTGGCGGCGTTCCAGCAGCAGCGCCGCGAGTCCGGCGTGCTGAGGTTCTTCAAGAAGTGCTTCTACAGGTTCTTCAACAGGGTGTCCAACATCGAACTCGTGCCCGACGCGTCCGACTTCAGGGTGTTCAAGCGCGAGGTGGCAGACGCGCTGGTGTCGATGCCCGAGTACTACAGGTTCTCCAAGGGCATGTTCGCCTGGGTGGGCTTCAACACGGTGCCCTACCCGTACACCCCGGCGCCGCGTGCCGCGGGCGAGACCAAGTGGAGCTTCGGCAAGCTCATGCGCTACGGGATGGACGGCGTGATCTCGTTCACGACCTTCCCGCTCAAGATCGCCAGCATCGTCGGGTCGATCGCCGCGCTCATCGGCGTGCTCATGGTCATATGGGTGATCGTGGAGTTCTTCATGTCGTCGTTCACCCCGTCGGGCTACCCAACCATCGTGTGCCTCATCCTCATATTCGGAGGAATGATTCTGGGCGCGCTGGGCATCATCGGCGAGTACGTGGCGCGCATCTACATGGAAACCAAGCACAGGCCCATGTACATCGCGAAGTCGGTGTGCGAGCTGGGAGATGCGGGCGCGGACGCGCAGGCTGCAGACGCGGTCGCGGGCGTTGGCGAGCAAACGCAGAATGGCTGCGCGCCGGAAGGCTCTCGTTGCGATATTATCTAGAGCATCGTTTGAGTTTCGGGGCTTTCCCGCCCCACATGCATTTGTCAATCCGATAGATTTGCGAACCGATGAGCTGGAGAGGGGCTTCTATGTCAATCAACGAGTTGGATACCACCACATCGAACGGCTCGGCCATTGGATTCGACAACGACAAGTACATCGCGCTTCAGGCGGAGCACATCAAGGAGCGCATCGGCCAGTTCGGCGGCAAGCTCTACCTGGAGTTCGGCGGCAAGCTCTTCGACGACTACCATGCGTCGCGCGTGCTGCCCGGCTTCGAGCCCGATTCCAAGATCCGCATGCTGCGCAGCCTCGCGGCCGACGTGGAGGTCGTGATCGCCATCAACGCCAACCACATCGAGAAGAACAAGGTGCGCGGCGACCTGGGCATCACCTACGACGAAGACGTGCTGCGTCTCATGGACATCTTCAAGGGCCTGGGGCTCTACGTGGGCAGCGTGGTGATCACGCACTTCGCCGAGCAGCAGAAGGCCAAGGCGTTCAGGTCGCGCCTCGACAGCATGGGCATCACCAGCTACCTGCACTACCCGATCGCGGGCTACCCGCACGACATCGACCTCATCGTGAGCGACGACGGCTACGGCAAGAACGACTACGTGGAAACGTCGCGCCCGCTCGTGGTGGTCACCGCGCCCGGCCCCGGATCGGGCAAGATGGCCACGTGCCTCTCGCAGCTCTACCACGAGAACCGCCGCGGCATCAAGGCCGGCTACGCCAAGTACGAGACGTTCCCCATATGGAACCTGCCGCTGCAGCACCCGGTGAACATCGCCTACGAGGCCGCCACCGCGGACCTGGGCGACGACAACATCATCGACCCGTTCCACCTCGAGGCCTACGGGCAGACCACCGTCAACTACAACCGCGACGTGGAGATATTCCCCGTGCTCAAGTCGATGCTCGAGCGCATCCTTGGCGAGAGCCCCTACAACTCGCCTACCGACATGGGGGTGAACATGGCAGGCATGGCCATCGTGGACGACGAGGCCTGCCGCGAGGCGTCCAAGCTCGAGATCCTGCGCCGCTACTTCCACGCGGCCGAGGCGTTCAAGCGTTCGGGCGTGGGCGGACGCGAGGTCCACAAGATCGAGATGCTCATGAAGAAGGCGCAGATCTCGCCCGAGATGCACCCGGCCAGGGCCGTGGCGCTGGCCAAGGAGGAGTCGACCGGCGGGCCGGCAGGCGCCATGAGGCTTCCCGACGGCAGCATCGTGACGGGCAAGACGGGCAACCTCATGGGTGCGGCATCGGCCCTGCTCATGAACGCCCTCAAGGGGCTTGCCGGCGTGCCCAACAAGCTGCTGGTCATCGAGGACGAGGTGCTCGAGCCCATCTGCAAGCTTAAGAAGGAGCACCTCAACAGCCATAACTCGCGCCTGCATTCCGACGAGACGATGCTGGCCCTGGCCGTAAGCTCGCGCAACAACGAGATGGCCGCCAAGCTCATCGACGCCGTCGGGGGCCTGCGCGGCTGCGATGCGTTCTTCTCGGTGATCGTGTCGCCCACCGACGAGACCTTCTATCGCACGCTGGGCATCAACGTGTGCTGCGAGCCCAGGTACGAGCAGAGCTGCTACTATCACGGATAGGCCATCTTTATCAGATTCGAGAGTCGTTTTTTGCGAGGGTCGAGACGCGAAGAAGCCCCGGCACGCGATGCACGCCGGGGCTTCTTGATCGTTGACTATGTGCGCTGCTGGCTGGCAGCTAGCGCTTGTCGATCTTGCGGGCTATCACGTCGCCTGCGGTCTGCACCAGCTGCACCACGATGATGCAGAGGATCACTGCGGCGATCATCACGTCGAACTGCCAGCGCTGGTATCCGTAGCGAATCGCGATGTCGCCCAGGCCGCCGGCTCCCACTGCACCCGCCATGGCGGAGTAGCCGAACAGCGTGACGAACGTGATGGACACGCCGCGGATAAACGACGGCAGGCACTCGCGCAGGAACACCTTGCACACGATCTGCCACGTGGATGCGCCGAAGCTCTGCGCGGCCTCCACCAGCCCTCCGTCTACCTCGGCCAGGCTCTGCTCCACCATCCTCGCCGCGAAGGGGGCCGCGGTGGCCACCAGGGGCACGATCGCGCCGCCGACTCCCAGCGAAGTGCCCACGAGAAACCTCGTGACCGGAATGAGCGCGAACAGAAGGATGATGAACGGCACCGACCTCAGGATGTTGGTGATCCAGCTCAGCACCGAGTTGAACATCGGCTTGGGGTGGATTCCGTTGGGCGCGGTGAGCACCAGCAGCACTCCCACCGGGGTGCCGATGATATACGCGAATATCGAGGCCACGCCCGTCATCACGATGGTGTCCCACGTGCCCTGCGCCAGCAGCGCGCCGTACTGCGAGAAGAACTCTCCGATTGCCTCCATTTATGCAACCCCGCTTTCCGATGCGTAGGCTGCGACCCTGGAGTCGTCGGCCAGCTCCTCCGCGTCTTCGCCATCGCCGGCACCCGCGTTGGGGTCGAACTTCGACAGCGAATCGTTGGCGATAAGCTCGCGCGTTACCGGGCTTTGCGGATTGGAGAACACCTCGGCGGTGAGGCCCTCTTCCACCACGTGCCCGCCGTCGAGCACCGCGATCTTGTTGCACACGCGCTGCGCGACCACCAGAGAGTGCGTGATCAGCACCACGGTAACGCCCAGCTCGCGGTTGATGTCGCCCAGCAGGTTGAGGATGCTCACCGTGGTGCGCGTGTCCAGCGCGCTGGTGGCCTCGTCGCACAGCATCACGTGCGGGTTGTTGGCCAGCGCACGGGCAATCGCCACGCGCTGCTGCTGGCCGCCCGAAAGCTCGCTCGGGTAGCTCTGCGTCCTGTCGGCCAGACCCACCATCTCGAGCAGGTCCATCGCGCGCTTGCGGCTGGCTTCCTTGTTCTCGTGCCTGAGCGCCAGGGGAAACATCACGTTCTGCAGCACGTTTTGCTGCTGGAACAGGCTGAAGCTCTGAAAGATCATGCCGATGCCGGCACGCATCTCGCGAAGCTGCTTGCCCTTGTAATCGGTAACGTCGACCCCGTCGATCAGCACGCGCCCCGAGGTAGGACGCTCGAGGAGGTTGATGCAGCGCACGAGCGTGGACTTGCCAGCGCCCGACTGCCCGATGATGCCGTACACGTCGCCGTCGGCGATGGTGAGGCTCACGTCGTGCAGGGCATCATGCGCACCGCTGCGTGCCGAATAGACTTTGCTGAGATGTTGGAGTTCGATCATCTTTAGAACACCGGTACCACTGCGTTGCCGTAGGTGTTGTTGATGTAGGTGCGCACGTCCTCGGACACGAGGGCCTTGGCGAGAGCCTGGATGGCCTCGTTGTTCTGGTTGCCGTCCTTGACCACCAGCACGTTGCCGTAGGTCTCGGCTGCCAGCGAGTCGGATGCCTCGACGGCCAGCGCGTCGGCCACGTTGAGGCCTGCGCCCTGAGCGTAGTTGCCGTTGATGCAGGCAACGTCCACGTCGGCCAGAACGGTCGGGATCGCGGCCGACTCAAGCTCCTTGATCTGCAGGTTCTTGGGGTTGCTCTCGATGTCGTTGGTGGTGGCGGTGATGCCGGCGCCATCCTTGAGGGTGATCAGGCCCTCCTGCTCGAGCAGCAGAAGAGCGCGGGCCTCGTTGGTGGTGTCGTTGGGAACGGCCACCACGGCTCCGTCGCCCAGGGCGTCGAGCGATGCGGTCTTGCCGGCGTAGAGGCCGAAGGGCTCGAAGTGCACGGCCTCGACCGACACCAGATGGGTGCCCTGCTCCTCGTTGAAGCTATCCAGATAGGGCTTGTGCTGGAAGTAGTTGGCATCCACCTCGCCCTCCTCGGTGGCGGTGTTGGGCAGCACGTAGTCGGTGAACTCCTTCACCACCAGCGTGTAGCCCTCCTTCTCGAGGATCGGCTTCACGGCGTTGTTGAGAATCTCCGCATGGGGAGTGGGGCTGGCAGCCACGGTGATGGTCTTCGAATCGCCCGATGCCGTGCTGTCCGAGCTGGACGAGCCGCATCCGGCAAGTGCCAGAACGCCCGCGAGCGCTGCCGTCGAGATGGCGATTGCAAGCAACTTCTTGTTGAACTGTTTCATCGTCTCTTTCTCTTTTCTCCTTGCGGCCCGCCGTTGGCATGGCAAGCCGACCCTTTCCTGCAGGCCGCCGGGCATCCGACGCTTCGATGCGCGAACGCTTTGGCGCGCAAACGCGCAAACGCGCAAACGTGTAAACGTCCGACAAACCTTCTATATGCTAGTCGAAAACAAGCGAGTCTAGCCAAAGCGATATGTTAAACGTTGCACGCGACCGGGGCAACAACGAGCTTGCGCATATTGTCGGATCGAGATTTCTCGCGCGCGCCTGTGGACGAAGGATCTGGTAGCTCTTGACGCTGTGGTTCGCTTGCTGGCCGTGACGTTTGGTGAGCCTACCGCCGTTTAGAGATAGGGATACTCAGGTTCGATGGTGATGGCGACATTTGATTTAGAAAGCTTCGCTACGCTTTCTTTAATCTCTGGAGCAAGACCTTCAATCAAAGTTGCACCCGGGGTTTCCAAGGTTTTCTTTGCAGCGATGAAGTTAACTCCGGCTACAGAAGAGACGGCTTTGAGCTGCTCTTTGTTAGGGTCGAGAACCTGACCAACCCGAACGATATAAACGGTCTCGTCTTCGTAGATCGGGTCAACATAGCTCGTTGCAACCGACCACTCGCATTCTGTGCATTTGATTATCAAAGTGGAGCCTTCGATTTTAGAAATAGTTGAGCTGTTACATTTTGGGCAGTTCATCGTTTGTTACCTCCCGGGGTATATTTTACAAATTTTCCAAGACGGCTGGTGTCGGGCTGAGGATTGCCGTATTTGTCTGGAATGGAGCTGACGGGGGCGATAATGTGGCTTCCATCGCTATATGCCCACAATTTATCGTTAGGGGCATAGACTGTCACGCCAAGTTTATTTGCAAGGTTTTGGGCAAAGCCAGCATTTCTCGATCCGGTGCTGCAGGAAAGAAGTCTTATGCTTTGCCCCTTATAGTCTGGAATCCTCTTGATCATATTCGCAGCAGTGCGAGAGTTGACCAGTATCTTCTTCCCGTTGTGCTCTATCTGCATGTTTTGGGCGGTTCCATGCGCAATAATGTCAAATTTCCCGCCAGGGTCAACATCAGATCGTTTGCGGATGTATCTGAGAAACTGATCGGATCTTTCCATGAAAGTAGCATCGCCCATTGCGACACTGCCGGAGGTGGCTCCGAAGCCACCATGATAACCGCCACCCATTATGCGCTCGTTTCGCGAGAGCTAGCGAATTCGCTCGTAAATGAGGCGACCCGAATACTTTGCTTGATGTATACGCCAAATATCGAATCTGGCGCAGCTCCATATACAACGATGGTTGTCGGTCGCACCGCCTTGACAACATAGTCGAGGCCAGCCGTGAAATGTCGGCGGTCTTCGGCGTTCTTCAGATTGCCATGACTTCCAACGGCGATGGCAGAGTTGACGGGGATTCCAAGGCAACATGCTTCCCATGTTCTAGAATCCCCGAAGCGAATGTTGGGGATGACGGGTACGCCAGCTGACTGCAGCGCATGAGCGAATGCCCTCGACCTGTAAATGTTCCAGTACTGCATGACAAGTGGCATATCCCTATACAGGCTGAAATCGGGAGATATTACTCCGTCGAACTCTCCCAGCATTTTCAGGTACCGCTTTGGATTGTTCCAGATGCGCTCGAACTTCGCATCGTCCTCGTAGAAGTGGACCCAGATATGCCTCTTCCTAGAGGAAATGGCCTGCGAAAAGGGTTTCATTTCGCCGGGCAGCAGGTCGACAGGCTTCAGTGTAGGAATCTCAAGCTCACCGGCGAATGTTGCGTCTTTGACGAGATAAGACCTGAACACGTCAACACATCCGCTGCGTTTGTAATTTTCCTTGGTCATACTACTCACCTCCCCTCAGAGAAGCAAGATGCGTACTACCCACACCGAAATGCAGAGCTAAGACGAACTTACAAACGTGATGGTATTGGACCATTGGAACACCGTATCCTTCCGTCGGATTTCTTCTGAATTGCAATCGATATCGACGGACGGCATGGCACAATACTCGTTGCACTAGGTATGGCGTGCCATACCGCCCGCGGTCGCTGGAACGCCAATTCCGGCGGCCGCTTTTTGCTAGGCGATTTCAAGGCAACCACCTCCTTTCAGGTTGTACATGTTGATGATCCCGTACTCGTATTCAAATCCCGCCTTGCCGCATCGGCATCTGTTACCAGCTCGCTCGAGGGAGATTCTTGCGGCCTCGAAGCTTACGCCGAAACGCTCTTTAACCTCCAATACGCTCGCTAGCCTTAATTTGATAATGAGGGGTATGGGCGCTAGAAGATATGCAGCGAAGTATTCGGCTTCGGTCTCAAAGGGATCCTTGTCGTTTGGGTGCTCCAACCAGATGTGAGCGATTTCGTGGGCGATGCTCTGTCTCAGCCTGCCGCCGTTCATGTTTTGGTTGTAACAAATGAATGTCGTGTCCACCTCGTACTCGCCAGACGCGATGGTGAACGCGTCTTTGGAGATGTTCTGGAATGCTGAACGCTCTGTAAAGGGGATTGACGAGTATGATCTCAACACGATACCCATCCTACCCGCCAAAGCGAATACGTCCAAAGGGTACGCGCACGCATCGTATGTCTCTATGAGGTCGGCAACCTCACGGTTTAGCTCCTCGTATCTAGAGGGTTCCAGGTACAAGCTATCCTCCTAGTCTCCGATGAGGGCATTGATGAGGTATTTCTTCTGCTCTTTGGTAATACTTCCCGCGTTGCGGGCTACCAGCCTGATAGCGTCGTCCACTTCGTCTATTGTGTCGTTAACGTTACCGAGCAGCTCGTCAGACGTGACATCTAGGGCCTTGGCGATAGCGCTGAGACTGATGGACTTTGGCATCCGGGTACCTGTGATATACCTGCTTATCGCCGCTTCAGTCAGTCCAGTCGCATCCGCGAGTTCCTTCCTACTCATATTGCGAGCATCTAAGAGCTCCTGAATTCTTTTTCCCAACTCCATGTTTTTCCTTTCAGTGGTATGGTAATCAAATTACCAGTTGGCATTTTACCTTGGCGACAAAAAATGTCAATACAATTACCGAACGGTATTTCATGAGCTAACCTTTGCTTATTTGATATGGAACTATAAGCAAGTCATCGTTTTCTGAGTTTTCGATACTGCTTATTGACTGGAGGCGATAAGAATGGATAAATCTGCAACACTCAATTTGAGGATCAACCCGACATTGAAGCACGATGCAGAAAACGTTCTGGGGAGACTCGGAATACCGATGTCCACAGCCGTCGATATGTTTTTGACCCAAGTGGTGCTCGTAGGAGGGATCCCATTTCCGGTAACTATTCCCAAAGCTCCCGAAAGCATTGATGCTTCAAAAATGACCGAAGAACAGATTCACGGCAAAATCCAGCGGGGATACGATGATTACGCCGCAGGCAACGTGCAGGATGCGGCAGGCGCATTTGCCAAGTTTCAAAAAAGCCATAGCCGATGATCGGTCTCGTGGTAAACGTTGCACGCGACCGGGGCAACAACGAGCTTGTCAACTCTTCTTCAACTTGTTGAAAAAGTGCGAGACTGTAGCGGGCGGGCTGGTATCATCTTGGCCGTGTGATTTTTTTGCGAATGCCGAATTTCGGAGGCGATAAGATGGCTGAGACGATTGAGCAGGCGAACCCGCTCACCAAGGAAGACGTGCTGGCGATACTCGACGAGCATGGGATGGAGTACGAGATCGTCGAGCATCCAGCGGCGCTCACGGTGGACGACCTGGACGGGTTCGACCTGTGGTTTGCGGACGACGTGGTGAAGAACCTGTTTCTGCGCGACGACAAGAAGCGCAACTACTACCTGGTGTCGATGCCCGACCACAAGCGCGTGCCACTCAAGGGCATCCAGCAGGCGCTCGATTCGCGCAAGCTCCAGTTCGCCTCCGAGAAGGATCTCGCTGCCAAGCTCGGGTTGTACCCCGGAGCGGTCAATCCGCTGGGAGCGCTCAACGACGCGGCTTGCGAGGTGCAGTTCATCTTGGACGAGGAGAGCGCGGCGCGCGAGTTCATCGGCTGCCATCCATGCGACAACACGGCATCGGTGCGAATCCGCATGGCGGATCTGCTGAAGCTGCTGGAAGAGCACGGCACCCCGGTGCGAGTGGTGAAGCTGGAAGCTCCTGAGGAGTAGCGCGAAAGGTCCCGGTATCCATTGCGGATGTCGGGACCTTTTAGCCTGCGTTGCTACGCTATTACCTCGAGCCGGCGTTTGATGCCAGGCTCGATTTCGTCTAGTAGGCTCTTCGCTTCCGGAAAGCCCGATTCCGCCAGTTCGCTGGCCGCATCTTCGAGAGCTGGTACCAACTCTTCTCTCATATCCGCGCACATCTGTTTCACGAAATACGAAGCCAGGCCGGCATTGCCCAAGCGCTCGTAGATCATATCGGCGGTCACGTCGTCGACAACCCGGCTTCCTCCGAAGGAAACGCCCATCTCCCTCGCCAGCTGCGGATAGATCGTCGTGTTCACCACATCGTAGAGAGGGGCCACCCTCGCACCGTTCCAGTCTTCGCTGTAGAGGATGGACCAGTTCTTGAGATGGTTATCGCAATTTCCGAGCAAGTAATCGAGTAACTGGAAATAGCCAAGCGTGAACCTGTCCTCCGTAGGCTCGCTCGAACATCCGGTTAGGGCAAAGGACATCAGATTGAGATAGTCGGTGCTCGTCGCCTCGTATTTCAAACCCGAGCTAATTCCCAGCACCTGGCACATATCTTCCTGGTGGAGCCTGAGCGGTGCAGGAAGCCCTGAAATGATGCGTTGGTTCCCATTGGGAAACCTGCGGTCGTAGCGCTCGACGGCCAGTATGGGGTTTCGGGCGCCAGACTCTATCAGAAAGCAGTTTGCCGCAGGCAGATCGATTCTCTTCGCAGCCTTGAGGTACAGCGCTTCGCAGACCGTTTCTCCGGGAAAAGCCTCGGAGCATGTTTTGAGAATGTGCGTCGATGGGGCACCGCCTCTGGGAAGATGCCACCCTTCTTCAGGGTCGTCTCCAGAATGGTAGAGCCCGATTTTCGTCTGCGCGCCTGCAAGCGAGATCCTGCTCTTCAGTGTTAGGTCCAATGCCGTGGATTCCGGCATCGATGCTATGTTCTTCAGTTCGCTGGCCGGCAGCTCTTCATAGGATGCATCGAGAAATGTGAGCTCTGCTTCTGAAGAGAACACCAATGCGCCAATGGGCTCGTTCCTGACCTGATTGAGAATTGCGAGGAAGTCTCGTCTGTCGGCTCTGGCGACATCGGCAAGGTTTCTGCGAAGCGACCCTTCCGGCACCAGTCCGTCGAAGAACGCAGCCGTCGTGTTCGAGTCGAAAGGCTCGCTTGCGAGCGGGAGGCTTATCGATATCGGTGCCGCATCGTTGGAAGACAGATATGATTCGGCGTACGAGAACGACGGTGCGCCGCTGTCGTCCTGCAGGACTCCGACAGGTTCGTAGCGTCCCTTGAACTCCCTGTGAACGTATAGCCTCATTGCGACCTGCCCCTCACCGACAACGTTAGGTCTACGCCCAGCGACAGCGCGTAATCGAGCACGATGCCAACGCCCACCGAGCTGCGGCCCCTCTCGATGTCGCCTATAGCACGAACGCTGTGGTTGCTAAGCTCGGCAGCCGTCTTCTGTGTGTAGCCCAGTTCTCGACGGCGCCTCTTCAGCGCCTGGCCGAGCTGGGCGGAGCTGAGCACCCGTTCGCTTATGAGCGGGTGCTCGCCTTCTTTGAGGTGGACTCCCTCTCCGAGCGGGATGGAGATCTTGCCAAGTTTTCGGACTTTCTCTCGCATCGGCATTCCCTTCAAATCTTCACGTTCGGGAAGATTCTAGCATATTTGCCAAAATATTCACGTTCGGGAAGAAATTGCTCGGATGCAAGTTGGCGCGTGTTGCACGTGCAGCGGGGCGAAAGCGTGCATTGCGCTGCAAGCCGCAGGCTACAGCGCAGCTTCCAGCAGCAGGCGGGTGTAGGGAGATGAGGGGTTTTGCACGACCTGCTGCGTCGGGCCGTCCTCTACCACCTCGCCCGAGCGCATCACCACCACGTGGTCGCAGATGCTGGACACCAGCGCCAGGTCGTGGGAGATGAAGAGCATCGTCGTGCCGTGCTGTTGGCGCAGCTGTCCGAGAAGCTCGGCGATCTGACGCTGCACCGTGGCATCGAGCGCGCTGGTGGCCTCGTCGCAGATGAGCAGCTCCGGCCTGGCCGCCAGAGCCCGTGCTATCGCGGCACGCTGGCACTGACCGCCGCTCACTTCGCGGGGGTACCTGTCGAGGATCGCCGGATCGAGGCCGCACTGGCGGGCAAGCTCGTCGGCCGTGGCATGCGCCTCTGCCTGGCTGGCACCCTCCAGCACGAGTCGCTCGCATATGCCGTGGGCGAGCGTGCGGCGCGGGTCGAATGAGCCGGCGGGGTTCTGGAACACCATCTGGACCTTGCTGCAGAGGCCGCCTGGCTGCTTGCCGCGTATGTGCGAGATGTCCTCGCCGTCGAGCAGGATATGTCCCTCGTCGATGTCGAGGAACCTGCAGATGGCGCGCGCGATCGTGCTCTTGCCGCAGCCGGACTCGCCGACCAGCCCCGCGCACTCGCCGCGCTCCACGCGAAACGACACGCCGTCGAGGGCGCGCACGCTGCCCGACTCTGCACCGCCCGTGCGCCGTCCTGCGAACGTCTTTCGCACGCCTACAAGCTCGAGGATGCTATCCACGTGGCACCGCCTCCAGAAGCTCGCGGGTGTAGCTGCTCTGTGGGTCCTCCAGCACGCTGGATGCCGGACCCGACTCCATCACCATGCCGTCCTTCATCACCACTATATGGTCGGCCAGCTTCCGCACAACGCCGATGTTGTGGGTGACCAGCATCATCGCCACGTCGGCTCGCTCGCCGATGCCGGCCAGCTCGTCGACCACCTGCCGCTGCGACACCACGTCGAGCGCGCTGGTGGGCTCGTCGAGCAGCAGGACCTTGGGTTCTGGGAAGAGCGCCATCATGATGCCCACTCGCTGCCCCAGGCCTCCAGACAGCTCGAAGGGGTAGCTGGCCATCACCCTCTCGGGATCCTTGACGTTGAGGCGCAGCAGGAAGCTGCATGCACGGGCCTCGATGGCCTCGCGTTCGGAGCGCGATACCTTGGTGCGCGGGCGCCTCCGCCCGCTGTTGCCAAGGCCTCCTCCGTAGCGTCCGCCGCCGCCGGCATCCATGTGCGACATCGCCATCTCCACCACCTGGTCGGCGACCTTGCGGGTGGGGGTCAGCGCCGCCAGGCAGTCCTGGAACACCATGGTCATCTCCAGTCCGCGCATCTCGCGCATCCTGGACTCCGGCAACGCGAGGATGCTGGCGCCCATGAACCTGATGTCGCCCTCCCATACGCTGCCGCCGTTGCCGAGCAGGCCCATGGCGGCCTTGGCCAGCGTGCTCTTGCCGCTGCCCGACTCGCCCACGATGCCCAGCGTCTGGCCGGCGCAAACTGCAGCCGACACGCCCCGCACGGCATCTGTGCAGCCGTCGGAGCCGGGGTCGCCGTAGCGGATTTTCACGTTGTCGAATTCGAGCAGCGGTACTGGCATCGTCGCCTTGCGGCCTTTCTCGTGGGGGTCCTAGCGGGTAGGGGCGCCGATGAGCCGCCGCGCCTTGGGCTTTGCGCGACGCGGGGCGGCTCATCGGCTGTAGGAGCTCTAGTTCACGTCGGTGTCCACCGTGATCTCGTAGTAGTCGCTCGGATGGGCCTGGACGCCCGTCACGCTCGACTTGTTCACCGTGCCCATCTCGAGATGCGACACGAAGAGGAACCCGTGGTCGTCGAGCAGCGTCTGCTGCATCTTCACCGCAAGCTCGGCTCGCTTGCTGCTGTCGAAGGTGCCGTGCAGCTCTTCGGCCAGATCGTCGAGCTGAGAGTTGGAGTACCCGCCGTAGTTCTTGGGCGAATCGCTCAGGCAGGTCGAGCTGAAGAAGTACTCGGGGTCGCCCGTGGGTGCGGTCACCAGGGCGCTGGCATAAACGTCCCAGGCGGTGGTGTCGGTGCGCACCGTGGCGTGGTTGGCGGTGTTGTTGACCTGCACGTCGATGCCGATTTCGGCCAGCGTGGCCTGCGCCGACTCCGCCAGGAGCGGCAGTTCCACGCGTCCGGGGTAGGTGAGCCAGCGGATGGTGAGTTTCTGCCCGTTCTTCTCGCGGATGCCGTCGCCGTCGATGTCGGTCCAGCCGGCCTGCTCCAGAATCTGCTTGGCGCCCTCGGGGTCGTAGCTGCTGGCGGTCACCTCGTTGTCCCCGAACGTCATCGACGACGGATACGGCCCCTTGGCCGCCTCGCCCTTGCCGTCGAGCAGGGTGTCGATGAAGCTCTGCTTGTCCACTCCCATGCACAGCGCCTCGCGCACCGCGTCGTCCTGCATCACCGACGAAGCGTAGTTGGCCTGCACGAAGAACGTGCGCGACGTGCTGCAGCTGCTGATGGAGTAGTCGCTGGAATTCTCGAACAGCGGGTAGCTGGCATAGGGTATGCCGTAGCTGACGTTGATCTGCCCCGACTGCAGCGCTGCGGTGAGCGTGTCGCCGTCTTCGATCGTCTTCACGATGATGCTGTCGAGCTTGGGGGTGCCGTTCCAGTAGTCGGTGTTGGGCACCAGGGTAATCTCGGTGTCGGAGACCGCGGTGGCCTTGTAGGGACCGGTTCCGCTCACGTTCTTGTCCTCGCTCACGCCCACCTGCATGTCGATGATGGCCCCGTAGGGGTCGCTCAGGTAGTTGATGAGGGCGGGGCAGGGCTCCGAGGTCTCCACGACGATGGACTTGCCGTCTCCGGAGGCCTCGATGCTCGAGATCTTGGTGTCGCCCGGAGCGCGGTCGTTGGTGGCCAGCAGGTCGTCGAGGCATTCCTTCACGGCCTGAGCGTCCATCGCGCGGCCGGAGGTGAACCTCACGCCCTCGCGCAGGTCGATCCTGCAATGGGTCTCGTCGATGAACTCGTAGCCGGTGGCCAGCCAGGGCTCCGGCTCCATGTCGTTGCTGAACTTGAACAGCGTCTCGCCCACGCCGTAGCGCACCGCGCTCCAGCCCGAGTAGTTCTCGTGCGGATTGAGTCCGGCATCTTCTGCCGCCACGCCGTAGTCGGTGGTGCCCAGCACGAGCGTCTTGCCGCCCGCGCTCGCGTCGGAGCCGCCACATCCGGCGAGCAGCCCCGCCGCCGCTATGGCGCAAGCCAGCGCGGCTGCCAGCAAGCGCAGCCCGTTCTTCCTCTTCGTGATGCTTTTCATGCGAGTTCCTCTCTGTTGCTTCCCTTGTTTCCCGCAAGCACGCGGCGCCTCCATTTGCGGCGCTGCGTAGAATCCGGATCCATCTGGTCGCGCACCGAGTCGCCCAGCAGGTTGAACACGGCCACGGTCACGAATATCGCGATGCCGGGAGCGGCCATCGTCCAGGGCGCGGTTTGCAGCAGGTTGCGGCTGTCCGAGAGCATCGAGCCCCATTCTGCCGAGGGGGCCTGCGCGCCAAGCCCCAGGAACGACAGGCCTGCAAGCTCCATCATCATGGCGCCTATGTCGAGCATGGCGGTTACCAGCAGTGGCCCTGCGATGTTGGGCAGCACGTGCGATGCGATGAGACGCGCCGTGGAGCATCCCGAGAGACGTGCCGCGTCGAGGTAGGGGAGGTTCTTCTGCGAGAGGGTGAGGCTGCGCGAGAGCCTGGCGTAGCGCGGCCACGATATGGCTGCGAGCGCTATAACCGCGCCCATCATGCCGCCGCCCATCACGCCGGCCACCGCCAGAGCGAACACCAGCCCCGGAAACGCCAGGAACACGTCGGAGGTGCGCATGAGCACCGAGTCGAGCCTGCCCCCGCGCCATCCGGCGAGCATGCCGATCGAAGTGCCCACGGCGGCGGCGATCGCCACCAGCGCGAACGTGTACAGGATCGACGACTGCGCGCCTATGAGCACCCTCGAGAACAGGTCGCGCCCGTAGCGGTCGGTGCCGGCCAGATGCTGCGCGCTAGGCGCCACGAGCGCCTGCGAGAGGTCCTGCTCGTAGGGGTCGTACGGCACGATCAGGGGAGCCAGCAGCGCCACCACCACGATGGCCGCGGCCAGCACGGCCAGCACCTTCACGCGCATGCTGAGCCCGGTGCGAGGGCGGCGCTGGCGCGATTCGCCCGCGGATTGCGGCTGCGGCTCCTCGGTTCTTGTCTGCTCGCTCATCGTGCCACCTCCTCGGCCGCCACCCTGGGGTCGAGCTTGCGGTGCACGATGTCGGCCACGAGGTTCACCACCACATATATGATGGCCATCCAAGCTACATAGGCCTGGATCATGGGGTAGTCGCGCATCGAGATGGAATCCACTGCGAGCTTGCCCACGCCGTCCCAGCCGAAGATGGTCTCTACGATGGCGGTGCCTCCCAGGAGGTCGCCGATCGAGAGCGCCACCAGCGTCACGATCACGGGCAGGCAGCTCTTCAGCACGTTCTTGAAGAGGATGGTGCGCTCGGGCACGCCTCGTGCGCGTGCGCCCTGCACGTAGGGCTTGCCCAGCTCGTCGAGCACCGTGGCGCGGATTTGCCTCGTGTACTTCGCCGACATCGCGATGGCCAGCGTGAGCGTGGGCATCACCGCGCCCTGCCAGCTAATGGAAGCCAGCCCGCTCTTGCCTATCGTCGACGATATGGCCGGAAGCCAGCCCAGCTTTACCGCGAACACCAGCATCAGCAGCAGCGCCACCACGAACCCGGGCAGCGAGTTGCCCACGAATCCCAGCGCCCTCACCACGTAGTCCACGGCCTTGTTGCGCTTGACCGCGCACAGGATGCCCAGGGGAATCGAGATGGCCAGCGTGAGGATCATCGAGGCCAGCGCCAGCACGATGGTAACGGGGAGCTTCTGTCCGAACGTGCCCAGCACGCTGTTGCCCGACACGTAGCTCGTGCCCATGTTGCCGGTCACGAAGCCGCCGAGCCACGAGAGGTACTGCACGATGAACGGCTGGTCGAGCCCCAGCTCGTGCCGGCGGGCGTCGATCACTTCCTGCGACACCGCCACGCCCTGGTTCTCGATCATGGTGGTAACGGCATCGCCGCCGGCCGCCCACATGAGCAGGAACGACAGCAGCGTGATGCCCAGCAATATGGGTATGAGCTGAAGCAGCCTTCTGGCTATGTAGGTCTTCAATGGTCGCCCTGCCGTCTTCCCCTGGCTTTCGAGCCGCCGCGCTGTGCTGTGCGCGCTACGCCGCTGCCTTCGAGCCTTCCACCGTCCGCATCTGCGCGAATCCAAATTGTGAAACGCGCAAATTCCGCTTGCCATTGCGTTGCTTGCTATAGTAGTAACACAAATTCCGAAAACGTAACACTGCAAGTCGAAACTTTTCGAGAAGGAGCCAGATGGGCTTGGCGCGCAACCATAGCAGCAGGCGGTCCGGGGCGGGGGCGCGCGACCTCACGCAGGGCTCCATCGCGCGCGGCATCGCGACGTTCACCCTGCCGCTGCTGGGGTCGAGCCTGGTGCAGCTCATGTACTCGATGGTCGACGCGCTGTTCGCTGGCAACGCGCTGGGAGCCGAGGGCATCGCCGCCGTGGGCGCCAGCTCGCTTGCGGCCATTTGCCAGGTGAGCTTCTTTACCGGCCTCTCAGTGGGAGCCAACGTGCTGGTGGCCAGAAGGTTCGGGTCGGGCGACAACGCGGGGGTCGCGTCGGCTGCCGCAACGGCTCTCGTGCTGGCCGTGGCAGGCGGCATCGTGGTAGCCGCCATCGGCTTCGCGCTGTCGCCCGCGCTGTCGTCTCTCATGGCAGTGCCGGCGAACGTGTTCGCAGATGCCACGCTCTACCTGCAGGTCTACTTCCTCGGCGTGCCGTTCATCGTGGTATACAACATGTCGGCCGGCGTGCTGCGCGGCGTGGGCGACTCGCGCACTCCGCTTGTGGCGCAGGTCGTGGGCGGCATCGCGAACGTCGCGCTCGATGCGCTGTTCGTGCTGGTGCTCGACTTTGGCGTGGCCGGCATCGCGTGGGCCACGTTCATCGCGCAGGGCATCGCATGCGCATGGGCCACGGCTCTGGTGCTCGCGCCGGGGCGCTTGGCAACGCGTGCGGCCAGGCCCGATGCGGCCAGCCTCTCGGCGATTCTCAAGGTGGGCGTGCCGTGCGGATTGCAGAGCCTGGCGGTCACGCTGTCCAACGCGTTCGTGCAGAGCGTGATCAACGCCGGCGGGTCGGCCGGCATCGCCGCGTTCACGGCGTACTTCAAGCTCGAGATGTTCATCTACGAGCCCGTGCTGGCCATAGGCCAGGCCGCCACGGTATTCACCGCGCAGAACATGGGCGCGGGCCGCAATGCGCGCGTGCAGTCGGGCGTGAGATGCTGTCTGGGCATGGCGTGCGGCACTGCTGTTGCGGTGGCAGGTGTCCTGCTCGCTCTGGCCGCCCCCGCGTTCGGGCTGTTCACCAGCGACTCCGAGGTGGTATCGATCGGGGTCTCGCTGTTCTTCGCGTCGCTGCCGTTCTACTGGCTCTACGCCATAGTGGAGGTGTATGCGGGCGCTTCGAGGGGCACGGGGCATGCGTCGGCGCCCATGCTCGTCATACTGTGCTGCTACGCCGTCGGGCGCGTCGTGCTGCTTCGCGCAACGACCCTGGCGAGCTTCGGCGACGTGGGCGTGGTGATGGTGTTTCCAATCACCTGGGCCGTGGCGGCGGCGCTCATGTTCACCTACTACTGGCTCGGGGTTCGCCCCGGGATTCGCTGCATGTCGCCGCATGGCAACGGCGGATGCGAGCGCGATCGTGCGCAGGTTCGGCAAGACAACTCGAATATCGACGATGGAGGCAAGGCTGCAGGGGAGACGCAACAGCAGGCCTCTGCGGTTTGCGACTGAAAGGAGCAGTGCGATATGAGCGGCTACATCACGACTATGGAGGCGCAGGTTTCCCGGGACTGCGCAACATGCGAGGTCAAGAGCGACAACATCGAGTACTGGACGCAGCGTGCCGCCAGCTACTCGCAGCAGAATCGCACCGAGCTGTTCACCAGCAAGAGGGACGTGTGGGAAAGCGAGCTGTCCTGCTCTCTCGAGAAGGCGCTGCCCGGCATGTCGCCGAGCGATGCCAAGGTGCTCGACATCGGCTGCGGCCCGGGTATCTTCTCGGTGATGCTGGCATCGCGCGGCTACCGTATGACGGCCATCGACTACACGCCCTCGATGATCGAGCAGGCACGCGCCAACGCCGCCGAGCTGGAGGGCGCCATCGACTTCCGTCTCATGGATGCCGAGCACCTCGAGTTCGACGACTGCTCGTTCGACGCGATCGTCACGCGCAACCTCACCTGGGACCTGCCTCACCCCGAGGCCGCCTACAGGGAGTGGCACCGCGTGCTGCGTCCCGGCGGCGTGCTGGTCAACTTCGATGCCAACTGGTACAACTACCTCTACGTCGATGGCGCCGATGCCGGCAGCACCCGCGACCTAGTGGCGCACAGCGCGATCGACGGCACATACGTGGAGACCGATGTGAATGCCATGGAGTCGATCGCGATGCGCGTGCCGCTGTCGCAGATCGTGCGTCCGGCGTGGGACGTTGCGGTGCTGGAATCGCTGGGCATGGCGGTGGAGTGCGACCAGGACGTGTACCGCCGCATCTGGAACGCCGAGGAGCGCCGCAACTTCGAGAACACCCCGCTCTTCAAGGTGGTAGCCACGAGGCTGTGAGTCCTGCTGCGGGCGCACGCCTTGCTGCTTGGCCCGCGCCCCGGGCTGCTAGTAGGGATATTCCTCCTCGTGGATCTGACGGTTCGTTTCCAGCAGGTTTTCGAAGAGTTCGTACGGTTCCGGTTGCCCGCGACGATAGATCTGGCAATCGATGCCGTCCGTTTCGAGTTCGTCGTACAGTCTTTTGATAAGAGAAAGCCCATCGTCATCGATGCATGTGCATGTTACGAGTGCTTCATGCGACTGTATTTTGCCTTTGACTTCAGGCAAAGTGAGATTGGTGAGCTTCTTGATTTTCATGAGAGAACTCGCGGGAATCGAGGTGCCATCGATTGCGATGGAGTATGTAGCATCAGTCATAGCGCGCTCCTAGAATTCGTTGATTTTGCGAATGCGCTTTGCGGGGATGTCGTCAGACATCAACTGTATGCCAAACCAAAGTTCGTCCATGTTGCTCCTGTTCATGATCTCGGACTGCGTTAATCGTTTTCCTGCTCTGAGATTCTCCGATATGATTCGAGCGCATTTCGAAGATACTGAATAGGTGCTGATTCGCCGCAATCTAGGAAAACAGGTTCGATTCCCTCTGAGTCGAGCGCGTTGAACAAGGCAAGAAGTAATACCATTCCACATTCGTCTGAACAGTTGCATTCGTAGAGAGGCGAACGCGAGGCGACTCTCGCTTTGATATCGGCCAACGACAAGTGGGTGAGTTTCTTCACTTTCATCAGTGCGCTGACCGGCATCTCTGTTACCGATACTACTATCGCATATGTGTATTCCATGGCGATTCCAACTCGTAGAGAACTTCAGATTTCGAGTTCATCGAAGCCCAACTCATTTGACGTATCGATATGTGAAGCAAGGGTATTCTCCAAAACGTCAATCGTTTCCGGCTTGCCGGTATCGTAGAGCTGTGCTTGAACGTTTTGAGCTTCAAGAGATTTGTATAGGTTGACTATTGTCTGCAGCCTTTTGTCATCGCTCAGGCTGCATGAGAAAAATGGCTCTCCCATAGCAGTTTTCTGTTTGACTTCTGCAAACGAAATTCCCGTGGTGCGTTTGATGAGCATGAGAGCTTTTGCAGGGATATCGTTGTCGAGAAGTCCAATTTGAAAGCTGTACTCCATCTTCGTGTTCTCCTGAAGGTATCAAGATTGCGAATTAGGCTTTCGAGCTGGTTTCACGATAGCCTCTAACATATCGACTTTTCAAGAGTCTGAAAGGTATGTTTTTGACAAGATTCGGGGTCGCACGGTTCAAAAACCCCGACACATGACGGTTCCGCCGTCTCGGGAAGGAACTCTGGAAGAAAAGGCCAAATGCTCAACCACTATATGTTGTGTTGAATCGCCATATCCAAGGGTTTGAAACTAAGAATCCTTTCGGGCAGGTCCGGAAGTGCCTCTTCGCACCGTCATGTGTCGGGGTTTCTGAACACTCGAGGGCGGATTCTTGTCAAGCGAACTCGGGGGCAAGCAGAAGCGCCCGCCGCATCGCGCTATCGATGCGGCGGGCGTCTACCCTTAGGCTAGAACCTTCGGAAATCGCAATAACTTGCCACAGCCGGCGGGGCGCAGCGCGGGCTAGTGGCCGCAGGTGTGGCCCTCGCTGCCGCACGAGTGGCCCTCGCCGTGGCCGCACGAGTGTCCCTCCTCGTGGGAGTGATGGTTGCACTGCACGTTGGGGTTGTAGTCCAGACGGCCCTCGATGAGCGCGGCCACCGCTTCGTCGGCGTTGCCGGAAACCCCGCCGTATAGCTTGATGCCAGCCTCGGCGAGCGCCACCTGCGCGCCGCCTCCGATGCCCCCGCAGATGAGGACGTCCACCGAGTCTTCGTGCAGGAATCCCGCCAGCGCGCCGTGACCGGAGCCGTTGGTTCCGATGACCTCGCTGTGGATGACCTTGCCGTCCACGATGTCGTAGATCTTGAACTCCTCGGTGTGCCCGAAATGCTGGAAAACCTCGCCGTTGTCGTGCGTAACTGCAACTCTGAGCATGAAAACCCCTTCCCATGATGATGCGTATTTGGTGCGATACACAACTTGATAGCACAACGGACGTAGGATTGCCAGACCCGCGCCCGTTGTGCTTTGGGCGGATGCTGGACTGGCCCGCAGATTCGGGAGGCTATCTGCGCGCCGTCCGTCTTTGGGTGGCGAGTACGCTCGGCCGCAACTCGCATCCCAAGGCTCCGCATGCTATGAGAGCTGCCCCGGCAAGCTGTTGCACCGAGAGGCTCTCCCCCAGGAAAAGACCAGCTAGAACTGTTGACGACATGGGTTCGAGATACCCCATGATGGCCACCGACTGCGCGGGGATGCCACCGATGCTCGAGAAATACAGGTAGCATCCAAGCCCCGTGTTGATAAGTCCGAGCACCAGGATGGGCGCGATGCTGCTTTCGGGAACCTGCAGCGGAAGGTTGCCGGTAGCGGCGCAGCAGATGGCCGTGACCGCAAACGCCGAACCCAGCTGCAGCAGGCAGATGGTCGTGCCCTTCGGCGGTATGCGGTCGCCTGCGCTGGCCAGCTTGTTGCAAATCACCAGACCTGTATACGACAAGGCGCACATGAGCGCGAACACGATTCCGGCAAGGTCGAACTGCGCGGCTCCGTACCCGGTGCTCACCAGCGCGATGCCCGCCAGTGCCAGCGCGAAAGCCACGAGCTTGCGCGCCTCGATCTTCTCCCCGAAGAGGAGCGGAGACGTGGCCACCACCAACACGGGTCCCAGACAGTAGATGAGCGAAGTGGAGGCGATGCCCACCGTCGCATACGCGGCGTATTGGAACATCCAGCTAATGCCCATGAACGTCCCCGATGCCACTACCAGCAGGATGCTGATGGGCGAGACGCGCTTGCCCGCGCCGTGCACGATCGTGCCTGTCTGCGCCGTCGCGGTGTCGACCGCTCCCGTGCGCCTTGCATTCGCAACGTGGCTCAAAGCCACGAGTATGCCCATGAGCAAGGTGCCCAGCAGCGTTCGGAAGAAGATGATCTGCATGCTGCCAAGCTCGATGCCGCTGGCCACGATGCCGTTGGATCCGAACAGCAGGAGAGCCGGCACGAACTTCGCATAGCTGGAAGCCAGGCTGCGGGTGCGGGTCGCAGACGCTCCACGTCCGCAAACGCGGAAGGATTCCAACTCGACAGCGGACTCGGCGTCGATCGCGCATGACGCATTGCCTTTCGTGATCGCCCCGTCGCCATCCGCACATTTGCCGCTGGCTCCTGCGATCGCACCATCGCCAACCACGCATTTGCTGGAAGCATCGGAGCCGGCATTTCTCAAGGAGGATGCTCCGGCGCTTTCGGAGTCGTCGCAGATCCAATCGCCGGCGCATGCGGCACTGTCGGCAGAACTCGCTATAAATGTCCCGCTGTGTGCCACCCGCTGTCTCCTTGTCATAGCTATCTGCCCAAACCGGCACTCCCTCGGAAGGGAATGTGCTGCATGGAACATGCTATCCCAAGCTCGTGTATACTCAATCTGCAAGTATCAAAACATTAGATTGCGCAAAACGCATATCTGTTGCAGCGAGCACTCGACTGGAAAGGACAACGCCCATGGACGGGTCGATCACGCGCTACCGTGCATTTATAAGGACAGTGGAGCTGGGCAGTCTCAGCGCGGCGGCAGCCGACATGGGCTTTTCGCAGTCGGCCATGAGCAGGATGATCTCGGCCCTCGAGCAGGAGTGGAACGTCGCGTTGCTGGAAAGGTCGCGTGCGGGCGTGTGCCTCACCGGCCAGGGCGAGGCGTTGCTGGCGGCGGCGCGCAGGATAGTGGAGGCCCAGGACGAGTTCGCCTCGACGGTGCACGGCCTCGAGGGCGCCACGGTGGGACACGTGAAGATCGCCACCATGGCGAGCTTCGCCACGCACTACCTGCCCAAGCTCATATGCGAGTTCTTGCAGGACCACCCCCAGATCACGTACGAGATCCTGCTGGGCGACTACTTCGAGATCGACAAATGGGTCGAGGAGGGAAGGGCCGACTGCGCGATCACCCGCCTGCCGTGCTCGAGGTCGCTCGACGCGGTGCCCTTCGCGCAAGACGAGTTCCTGGCCGTGCTGCCCCGGGGCCACAGGCTGGCTAAGTGCGAGAAGGTCGAGGCGCGCGACCTGCTGGAGGAGAGGCTCTTCCTGGTCGAGAAGGACGGCAACCAGGAGGTGCGCGAGGTGTTCGCCGAATGCGGCGGCGTGGCCACACCGTTCTTCAAGACGTGGAACGACCATATCATCATGGCCATGGTGGAAGCCGGGCTGGGCGTGGGTATCCTGCCTTCGCTCATCCTCGAGCGCTGCCCCTACGACATCGAGATCAGGCCGCTTGCAAAGCCCGCCATCAAGACGATCGGGCTGGTCACGCGCCCGGCGGTCAAGCGCTCGGCGGCGGTTCGGGCGTTCATGGACACCCTTCTGGAGAAGTTCGACGCGGCGCAATCCTAGGCGCCCGGTTGCTCCAGCGCAGCCCCTATACCAGATTCAAAAAGTTTTTGCAAATTAAGTGTTGAATTGTCTGTCAAAAAATCTTATAGTAGGACACGCAGATTTTATAAGACGCAAAAGCAAAGAAAATCTGAAGTGCAAGTTTTCGACCGAGAGGATCGAGAGATTGCGCGGGCGAGACGGCTATCCGGCATCTCAAGGACGCTACGCCGCATCGCAAACAACGAGAACTTGACTTTGTCGAGAACGCAGACAGTGGATTTGGTAAACAGCAGGCAACTGCGGAAGGAGCACAGCAAAATGAGCAAGATACTTGGAATCGACCTTGGAACCACCAATTCGGCCATGGCGGTGATGGAGGGCGGCGAGCCCACCATCATCATCAACGCCGAGGGCGACCGCACCACGGCATCGGTCGTGGCGTTCAGGGGCGAGGGCGAGCGCGTCGTGGGACGCGCGGCCAAGAACCAGGCCGTCACCAACCCCGAGAACACCGTTTCGTCCATCAAGCGCTTCATCGGCCGCAACTACGGCGAGACCGCTTCGGAGCGCGAGACCATCGCGTACAAGGTGGTCAACGGCAAGGACGGACGTTGCGACGTGGCCGTCGAGGGCAAGGAGTACACGCCCGAGGAGGTGTCGGCCATGATCCTGCAGAAGCTCAAGGCCGATGCCGAGAAGTACACCGGATCGACCATCTCGCAGGCAGTGATAACCGTGCCGGCATACTTCAACGACGCGCAGCGCCAGGCCACCAAGGACGCTGGCAAGATCGCCGGCCTCGAAGTCATGAGGATCATCAACGAGCCCACGGCTGCGGCGCTGGCCTACGGCCTCGACAAGTCGGACAAGGACGAGAAGATCCTGGTGTTCGACCTTGGCGGCGGCACGTTCGACGTTTCGGTGCTCGAGATCAGCGAGGGCGTGTTCGAGGTTCTCTCCACCGCAGGCGACAACCACCTGGGCGGCGACGACTGGGACCAGCGCATCATGAACTGGCTGGCCGACAAGTTTCAGGCCGACAACGGCATCGACCTGCGCCAGGACAAGATGGCGCTGCAGCGTCTGCGCGACGCGGCCGAGAAGGCCAAGATCGAGCTTTCGGCAACCCAGCAGGCCAACATCAACCTGCCGTTCATCACGGCAGACGCCTCCGGCCCCAAGCACCTCGACTACACGCTGACCCGTGCGGAGTTCGAGAAGATCACCTCCGACCTGCTCGACAGGTGCAAGGGCCCGGTGCAGTCGGCCATGAAGGACGCGGGACTGTCGATGGGCGATGTGGCCGAGGTGCTGCTCGTCGGCGGCTCGACCCGTATGCCCGCGGTGCAGGACCTTGCGAAGCAGATCACCGGCAAAGAGCCCAACATGAGCGTTAACCCCGACGAGGTCGTGGCGCTCGGCGCAGCCATCCAGGGCGGCGTGCTCTCCGGCGACGTGGAGGGCATCCTGCTTCTGGACGTGACCCCGCTTTCGCTGGGCGTCGAGACCATGGGCGGCGTGATGACCAAGATGATCGAGCGCAACACCACGATCCCCACCAGCAAGACCGAGATCTTCTCGACCGCTGCCGATGGGCAGACTTCGGTGGAGATCCACGTGCTGCAGGGCGAGCGCGAGATGGCGGCCGGCAACAAGACGCTGGGCAAGTTCCAGCTCATCGGCATTCCGTCGGCTCCGCGTGGCGTGCCGCAGATCGAGGTCAAGTTCGACATCGACTCCAACGGCATCGTGAACGTGTCGGCCAAGGACCTGGGCACCGGCAAGCAGCAGCAGATCACCATCTCGGGCTCCACGGCGCTCAACGACGACGAGATCGACAAGATGGTTAAGGACGCAGAGTCGCATGCGGCAGAGGACGCAAAGCGCAAGCAGGAGGTCGAGGTCAAGAACACGGCCGACAGCCTGGTGTACTCCACCGAGAAGACCCTGAACGAGCTGGGCGACAAGGTGCCCGCCGACACCAAGAGCACGGTGGAGGCGGCGGTGGCCGACCTCAAGAGCGCTATCGAGGGCGGCAACGTGGACGACATCAAGGCCAAGAGCGAGGCTCTGCAGACCGCGAGCTACAAGCTGGCCGAGATCGTGTACCAGCAGGACCAGGGCGCAGCTGACGGCGCGGCTCCCCAGGGCGGCGCAGCCGGCGGCGACGACACCGTCGAGGCCGACTACGAGGTCGTCGACGACGATAAGGACGAGTAGACATGAGCGCTCAGACCAACGACGCCGCAGAGGGTGTGGAGGAGAAGGCCAGCGCTCCCGAAAACGATGCGCAGGATGCTGCAGCCGAGCAGGCTGAGGCCGACGCGCAAGCTGGAGAAGACGCGGTAGCGGGGGAGGCCGAAGCCGAACCCGAGGCCGCAGAAGGCGGCGAGGGAGCCGAGGGGACGCAGGCAGACCCCGAGGCCCAGCTCGCCGAGATGAAGGACAAGTACCTGAGGCTGCAGGCCGAGTGGGACAACTTCCGCAAGCGCACGGCAGCCGAACGCGAGCAGGAGCGCGCACGCGCCAACGAGCGGCTGGTCTCCAACCTCCTCGCCGTCGTGGACGACATGGAGAGGGCGATCAACGGCTCGGGCGTTGCCGAGGACGACCCGATGCTGGCAGGCATCAAGGCCGTGCACTCCAAGTTCGTGGACATACTGTCTCGCGAGGGGCTCACGGCGATAGACCCCGCCAAGGGCGACGCGTTCGACATCCACTGCCACCAGGCGGTGCAGAAGGTGGAGGACGCGTCGGTGCCCGACGAATCCATCGTGGAGGTGTACCAGAAGGGGTACACGATGGGCGACAAGAACCTGCGCCCGGCCATGGTGGTGGTGAGCTGCGGAGGCCCCAAGCGCGAGGCCTAGCGAGGCGAACTAGAACTACGAGGTAGAACATGGCAAACACGAAGACATACTACGAGATCTTGGGTGTGGGCCGCGACGCTACCACGGACGAGATAAAGAAGGCGTACCGCAAGCTGGCGCGCGAACAGCACCCGGATGCAGGCGGCGATGAGGAAGCGTTCAAGCAGATCAACGTGGCCTACGAGACGCTGTCGGATCCCGACAAGCGCAAGGAGTACGACCAGTTCGGGCAATATGCCGGCAGTGCGGGCGCCGGAGGCTACCGTGGTGGTTACCCCGGCGGCGGCACATACACATACACGACCACAGGCCCCGGCGGCCAGGTGAACCTGGAGGACATCCTCCGCGGGTTCGGAGGCTTCGGCGGGTTCGGCGACATGTTCAGGGGCGCGGCCAGCGCTTCTGCGGGCGCGTCCTCGGGCGGCTGCGGCGGCGGCTGCGGAGGCGGCGGATGTCACAGCGGCCCCGCCAAGGGACGCGACGTGAAGACGACCCTCAAGGTCACCTTCGACGAGGCCTTCCGCGGAGCCACCAAGAAGATCAAGCTCCGCAATCCCGACTCGGGAGACGTGGAGGAAGTCACCGTCAAGGTGCCCGCCGGAGCCGTGGAGGGCGGAAAGCTCCGCTACAAGGGCAAGGGCGGATACAGCTCCGATGGCGGCGACCGCGGCGACCTGCTGGTGGTTACCAGCATAGAGCCGCACCCGGTGTTCTCGCGAAAGAACGCCGACGTGCTCATGACCCTGCCCGTTCGCGCATGGGAGGCGGCGCTGGGCGCCAAGATTACGGTGCCCACGCCTGCGGGCGAGAAGATCAAGCTCAACATCCCGGCAGGCACCGAGAGCGGCAAGACGTTCGTGATCTCGGGCAAGGGCGCTCCCAAGGTCAAGGGCGATGGCAACGGCGACTTCAAGGTCACCGTGGAGGTGAAGGTTCCCGAGAACCTCACCAGCGAGCAGCGCGAGGCGCTCGAGGCGCTCAAGCGCGCAGACGAGAAGGCGGGCGACAGGCCGAGGCCCGAGATAGACGCGCAGCTGGGAGCATAGCCGCGCGGCTGGAAGCAAGACGAGAGGCGGTAGGACGCCATGGCGAAAGACGACGACAGCAGGCCGCTGTTCATGATCAGCGTGGCCGCGGAGCTAACGGGGGTTCACCCCCAGACGCTTCGCGCCTACGAGGCCAAGGGGCTGGTGGTGCCCAAACGCACCGCCGGCAACACCCGCATGTACTCGAAGGCCGACATCGACCGCCTGGGTCTGATCGGAGACCTGACCGACGAGGGCATCAACCTTGCCGGAGTGATAAGGATTTTGGACCTCGAGCAGCGTCTCGAGGAGCGTGAGAAGAGGATCGAGGAGCTTGAGCGCCGCAACAGGCAGCTCGAGAAAGACGTCCACGATCTGAGAATGAGGGAGACCATCAAGGCCATCGTCAAGGTCGACAACGAGCCCAAGAGGTATCCCTGGGACGGGTTGGAGTAAGGCCGGTCCCATACGAGAGGAGAAGCGATGAGAATAGACAAGCTGGCGCTTACAGCCCAAGAGGCATTCCAGTCGGCCTTCTCCATCGCAGCCGATTGCGAATCTGCAACGATGGAGCCGATGCACCTGCTCAAGGCGGTGCTGGAAGCCGACGACAACAACATAGACGCGATCATAGAGAGGGTGGGCGCAAGCCCCGAGGCCATCGAGCAGCAGATCTCGGACGAGATCGCCAGACAGCCCAAGGCCTCCGGCGGCATGGGGATGCCGATTCCCACCGCCGCGCTCAACAAGGCGATAGACAACGCGGTGAAGATCGCGGGAGAGATGGGCGACTCGTTCGCCACCACCGAGCACATGCTCATAGCGCTGTGCGACGACAACGGAGCTGCTGGCAAGGTGCTCAACCTGGCCGGCGTGACCGCCAAGAGGGTACGCGAGGTCTACGAGGAGCTGCGTGGCGACACAAGGGTCACCGACGCCTCGAGCAAGGCCCAGTTCGAGTCGCTGCAGCAGTTCGGGCGCAACCTCACCGAGGAGGCGCGCGAGGGCAAGCTCGACCCGGTGATCGGGCGTTCGGAAGAGATCAGGCACACCATGCAGGTGCTGAGCCGCCGCACCAAGAACAACCCGGTGCTCATCGGCGAGGCCGGCACGGGCAAGACCGCCATCGTGGAGGGCCTTGCGCAGAGGATCGCCTCGGGCGACGTGCCGTCTTCGCTCAAGGACCGCGACATCATCTCGCTCGACCTGCCCGCGATGCTGGCCGGAGCCAAGTACCGCGGCGAGTTCGAGGACAGGATGAAGAACGTGCTTCGCGAGGTGGAGCAGTCGGACGGGCAGATCATCCTGTTCATCGACGAGCTGCACACCATCGTGGGAGCCGGTGCCACTGGCGAGGGCGCCATGGACGCGCGCAACATGCTCAAGCCGGCGCTTGCCAGGGGCACGTTGCACACCATCGGCGCCACGACGCTCGACGAGTACCGCAAGTACATCGAGAAGGACTCCGCGCTGGCGCGCAGGTTCCAGCCCGTGATGGTCAACGAGCCCACGGTGGAGGACACCATCGCCATACTGCGAGGCCTCAAGGAGAAGTACGAGATCCATCACGGCGTGCGCATCACCGACAACGCGCTGGTGTCGGCGGCGGAGCTTTCCAACCGCTACATTTCCGACAGGTTCCTGCCCGACAAGGCGATCGACCTGATGGACGAGGCGGCGAGCCGCTTGCGCATAGAGCTTGACTCGATGCCCAGCGACATCGACGCAGTGGACAGGCAGCTCACCCAGATGCAGATCGAGGAGCAGGCCCTCATGAAGGAGACCGACGAGGTCTCGGCCGAACGACTCGAGACGCTGCGCCGCAACATGTCGGAGACCCGCGAGAAGCTCGACTCCATGAAGGCGTCGTGGGCCAACGAGAAGGACGTGATCAACAGGGTCCAGCAGCTCAAGTCGCAGATCGACGAGAAGAAGGTGGAGTACGACCACGCCATCCGCGACGGCGAGCTCAACCTTGCATCGGAGCTGAAGTACGGCACCATCCCGCAGCTGCAGGCGCAGCTCGACGAGGCCACGGGCCAGCTGGTGGACAAGCAGGAGAAGGGCTCGATCCTCAAGGAGGAGGTTACCGAGAACGAGATCGCCGAGGTCGTGTCGGAGTGGACCGGCATCCCCGTGCGCAAGATGATGGAGGGCGAGCTGGAGAAGCTCCGCAACCTCGAGGCCGACCTGCACAAGAGGGTCGTGGGCCAGGACAAGGCAGTCGCGGCCGTGGCGGGCGCCATCAGGCGCAGCCGCACCGGGCTGGCCGACCCCAGCAAGCCCATCGGCACGTTCCTGTTCCTCGGGCCCACCGGCGTGGGCAAGACGGAGCTGGCCAAGGCTCTGGCGCAGTGCCTGTTCGACGACGAGAAGTCGCTGGTGCGCATCGACATGTCGGAGTACATGGAGAAGTTCAGCGTGCAGAGGCTCATCGGAGCGCCTCCTGGATACGTGGGCTACGACGAGGGCGGACAGCTCACCGAGGCCGTGCGCAGGCGCCCGTACTCGGTGATCCTGCTCGACGAGATCGAGAAGGCCCACCCCGACGTGTTCAACGTGCTGCTGCAGGTGCTCGACGACGGCAGGCTCACCGACGGGCAGGGCCGTGTGGTCAACTTCAGCAACTCGGTCATCATCATGACGAGCAACGCAGCTTCGGTGGCCATTCGCGAGATGGCGGAGTCGGGAGACGAGGAGAAGGGCGAGAGCGCGATCGACGCGGCGCTCAAGCTCACCTTCAGGCCCGAGTTCATCAACAGGATCGACGACATCATCACGTTCGAGCCGCTGGGCATGGAGGTGCTCGACCAGATCGTGGCGCTGCAGCTCAAGGACGTGCGCGCTCGCCTGGCGCAGCAGCGCATCGAGCTGGACATCTCGCCGGCGGCGATGGACCAGCTGTCGATCGACGGACTCGACCCGGTGTTCGGAGCGCGCCCGCTCAAGAGGCTCATCCAGCGCGACATCATCGACCTGGTGGCCACGGCCATCGTGGACGGCAAGGTGGTGCCCGGATCGCACGTGCTGGTGGACATCGGATCGGACGGCCAGTACTTCATACAGAACCTTGGCCACGAATCCGACGGCCCCGAGCTTGTAAGCTTGGAGGATCTGGACATCGGAGCAGACTACGAGCTGCCCGACGATCTGAAATAGCGGATACAGAAGAGCCGCAGGTCTGGCGAGAAGCGCCGGCCTGCGGCTTTTTATTCCACCGTGCCGTACACGCCGCCCCAGCCGTGCGCGGTCATGGCGGAGTTGATCTGGTCGCACAGCGTCTGCCGGTCGTAGGTGCCGAAGGGCACTATCTGGCAGATCTCCAGCAGGTCGGGGTGCAGGTCGAGTATCTCGGCGTTGAGCACCAGCTCGGTGGACGACAGTGTCTTGCGCGACGCGAACAGGTCGTCCACGAGCGTCTGCAGCTCTCCGAAATGCGGGCTTCTCTTCGCGCTCATCGCCATCCTCCCTTTTGCCAAGTCGCCTTTTGCGTGAGGGCATTATCGCATGTTTCGATGCATAATGAGTTTTGAAAAACGCATGCAGGCATATGACTTTTTGGGGAGAAGATTTTGAAGAAGCTCTCTTGCATGAGGCGGGCCGCGAAAATGGGCATGGCGGCAATGCTGGCGGCTGCGGCCATGACGGCCGTGCTGACGTTGGGCGGATGCGGCGGCGGTGCCCAGGGCACGTTCAACAAGCCCACCACGCAGACCTCCACCAACTCCAACGGCATGGTGGTGGTGCTGGACCTGGCCAAGCTCTCGGAGAACATCAACTACGTGTCCAGCGAGGACTCGCTCGAGATACCCACCATCGACTCGCTCGACGTGTGGACCACCGTCAAGCAGGACGCCGATTCGGCCGGACAGGCGTTCACCTACAAGATGGCCGAGCTGAGCGACAAGGCGCCGTCGTTCGAGGCGGCGGCCTACGATGCCGACTCCACTCTCAAGGAGGCCCGCGTGTTCTGGGACACCTCGAGCGCGAACTCGGGGCAGGCCACGTTCGAGAAGTACTCCATCGCGCTCATAAGGTCGGTCGCGGGGGTCGACTACGACACCGCGGCGTCCATGTACTCCATCGCGCACTCCACGCAGTACACCAACGGAGTGTCGCAGAGCATCACCTATGCGTATTCGGGCAACATCAGGTGCTACTACATGATCAACGGCGGCTACCACATGCTGGTGGTGGAGCCGTTCTCCACCGAGGTGCAGACCGCCGACGTGGCCACCGGCAAGGTGGTGTACACGGCGGTGGGAGCCGCGGGCTCGACCAGCACCACGACGGGCACGAGCACGGGCACCTCAGCAGGTACGACGGACGCCTCTGGCACGGGCACGTCGGGCACTACCAGCGGCTCGGATTCGAGCAGCAGCTCGAGCAGCAGCTCGAGCGGCACGGGCACCGATGCCAGCAGCTCGACTTCTGGCACCAGCAGCTCGAGCACATCGACTTCCAGCGACTCCTCGAGTTCCAACTCGGGCAACGTGTCGGTGAAGACGACCAACTAGGACGAGCGCCGGGCTTCTGGCATGCAGCGAGCCACCGCCGCTGCGGATGTGGGCGCCGATCCACCCATGCGGCAGCTGCGACCCTGAGGCATGCCCTGCGTTTGCCACTTGCGTCGCATGAGCCGGCGCGCTCTCAACGTATACTTGTGCAGGTAGTTTCGAACATCCAGAAAGAAGGATGGCCAATGGCTCTTTCGGAGAAGGACGTGAGGGGCATCGCGACCTATACGCGCATCGGCCTCACCGACGAAGAGGTCACGCAGATGACGCGCGACCTCAACGACATCATCGCAAGCTTGGCTCCCATCACAGAGTTCGACCTCGAGGGCGTAGAGCCCACGTTTCACCCGATAGCGGGGCTGGTAAACGTTATGAGGGAAGACGAGCCGAAGGATGGCTTCACGCAGGAGGAGGCCCTTGCCAATTCCTCCTCGACCCAGGACGGGTCGTTCAAGATTCCCACGATTCTGGGCGGAGGCGACAACTAGAATGGGCGTTTCGATAGAGAACCTCAGCGTCCGCGACATCCAGAAGGGCATCGCCGACGGCGACTTCTCGGCGGTGGAGCTGATGGAGGGCGCGTTCGACGCGATAGACGCCAGGGATGGCGATGTGCATGCGTTTCTGGAGCTCACGCCGGAGCTGGCTCGCGAGGCGGCCGAGAAGGTCGACGCGATGCGCGCAGCGGGCGAGGAGCTTCCGCCTCTGGCGGGCGTGCCCACCGCGTTCAAGGACAACATGAACCAGCTGGGCACCAAGACCACGTGCGGCTCCAAGATGCTGGCCAGCTACGACTCGGCGTTCACCGCCACCTGCGTGTCGAAGATGGTGGACGCGGGCGCGATTCCGCTGGGCAAGCTCAACATGGACGAGTTCGCCTTCGGATCCTCCACCGAGACTTCGTATTTCGGACCGACGAAGAACCCCTGGGACCTGGAGAGGGTGCCGGGAGGCTCGTCGGGCGGCTCCGCTGCAGCGGTGGCGGCCGGCATGGCCACTCTCACGCTGGGCAGCGACACCGGCGGCTCGATCAGGCAGCCCGCCGCCTTCTGCGGCGTGGTGGGCGTCAAGCCCACGTACGGAGTGGTCTCGCGCTACGGAGTGGTGGCCTTCGGCTCGTCGCTCGATCAGGTGGGTCCCTTCGGCAAGAGCACCGACGACGTGGCGCAGGCCCTGAACGCGCTTTCGGGACGCGACCCGCTCGACTGCACGTCGCAGCATGTGAGCACCGACTTCACCGCCAACCTGGGCGAGGGGGTCGAGGGGCTCAGCATCGGCGTGGTGCCGTCGTTCATGGAGGCCGAGGGCCTCGATCCCGAGGTCAAGCACGGCGTGGAGCGCGCCATCGCAAACCTCGAGAAGATGGGCGCCAGCATCGTGGAGGTCGACCTCCCGCACGCGTACGCGGCCATGAGCGCCTACTACGTGATCGGCCCCTGCGAGGCCTTCTCCAACCTCTCCCGCTTCGACTCGGTGCGCTACGGCAACAGGGTCGACGGCGCGGAGCTGGGCGAGCAATACGAGCTGTCGCGTGCCGACGGCTTCGGCGCCGAGGCCAAGAGGCGCATCATGCTGGGCAGCTACCTGCTTTCGGCCGGCGTCTACGACAAGTACTACTACCCTGCACAGCAGGTGCGCACGCTCATCACCGACGACTACCGCAAGGCGTTCGAGAAGGTTTCGGCCATCGTGCTGCCGTCGTCGCCGCGCACCGCGTTCAAGTTCGGCGAGATCTCGGATCCCACTTCGATGTACCTCTCCGACATGTTCACCATCTCGCTCAACATCGTGGGCAACGGCGGCATGAGTCTGCCGGTGGAGCTTGGCGAGACGAGCGGGCTGCCGGTGGGCGTGCAGATCGTGTCGCCGCAGTTCAGGGACGAGAACATGCTGCGCGTGGCCGCAGCGCTCGAGACATGCTATGCCGACGTGCCCAAGCTGGCGCCCATGGCGCGTGGCGACGAGGGCGAGAGGGGGCAGCGATGAAGGAGCTTGCCGAGGTCCTCGAGGACTGGGAGGCCGTGATCGGCCTCGAGATTCACACCGAGCTGACCACTCTCAAGACCAAGATGTTCTGCTCGTGCCCCATCGCGTTCGGCGACGAGCCCAACACCCACACGTGCCCCGTGTGCCTGGGCATGCCGGGCGCGCTGCCCGTGCCCAACAAGGTCGCTATCGAGTCGATCGTGCTGGCCGGCCTTGCCACCAACTGCGACATCGAGCGCAGGTCGATGTTCTACCGCAAGAACTACTTCTACCCCGACATGGCCAAGAACTTCCAGACCACCCAGGGCCCCGTGGCGTTCTGCATGCGCGGCCACCTGGAGCTGGAGGTCGACGGACCCGGCGTTGCCGAGCGTCCCGGCATAGAGGTGCTTGCCGAGGGCGAGACCGTCGAGAACGTGACCAGGACCGACTACGGCTACCTTGCCAAGGTGGGCATCACCCGCATCCACATGGAGGAAGACGCGGGCAAGATGGTGCACATCGGCGGCGTGGACGGCCGCATCACCGGCGCCACGCACAGCATGGTGGACTACAACCGCGCCGGCACCCCGCTCATCGAGCTGGTTACCGAGCCCGATCTGCGCACTCCGGCCGAGGCACGCCTGTTCATGCAGGAGCTGCGCCAGGCGTTCCTGGAGCTGGGCATCTCCGACTGCTCGATGGAGGAGGGCTCGATGCGCTGCGACGGCAACGTGAGCCTGCGCAGGCGCGGCGCCGCCGAGTTCGGCACCAAGACCGAGCTTAAGAACATGAACTCCTTCAAGAACCTGCACGACGGCCTGGCCTACGAGATCTGCAGGCAGGCCGAGGTGCTGGAGTCGGGCGGCACGATCCAGCAGGAAACCAGGCATTGGGAGCCGGCCAACAAGCGCACCGTGACGATGCGCGTGAAGGAGACGGCCGACGACTACAGGCTGTTCCCCGAGCCCGACCTTGCGCCCTACGACCTCTCGGACGAGTTCGTGGAGAGCGTGAGGGCGAGGCTGCCCGAGCTTCCCCGCCAGAAAAAGGCGCGCTTCATGGCCGACTACGGCTTGTCGCGCGACGAGGCGCTAGTGATCTCCAACGACCACGACATGGCAGCGCTCTTCGACGAGTGCATGAAGGTCGACGGCTCGCTGGCCAAGCCCGTGGCCAACATCCTCATCAACGACCTGAGCGCATACCTCAACTCCAACGGTGTGGCGCTTGGCGAAACGCATGCCACGGCCGACGGCATCGTGGGGCTGTGCAAGCTGCTGGCAGCCGACACCATCTCGTCCAAGCAGGGCAAGGAGGTCTTCGCCGAGATGATGGAGACGGGCAAGGCCCCCGCCGAAATCGTGGCCGAGAAGGGCATGGAGCAGGTGTCGGACACCGGCGTAATCCTCGAGATCGTGACTAGGCTTCTGGCCGAGAACCCCGACAAGGTCGAGGCCTACAAGGGCGGCAAGAAGGGGCTTTCGGGCTTCTTCGTGGGCCAGGTCATGAAGGAGATGCGCGGCCAGGGCAACCCCAAGGTCGTCAACCAGATCGTGACCGAGGAGCTGGAAAAGTAAATGGTGCCGATCGTGCGCATGGGGCGTGGCTCCCCATGCGCACGCTTTGCGTTTGGAGTCTCGATTTTCAAGCGCTTTTGTGTATGATACTTGCGGCGGTAGACGCGCTTCGGCGCGTGCATGCGCCGGCAATCTAGATGCAGGTTGGAAACTACTTGGCAGGAGAGCAGATGGGCAAGAGCAGGTTCGACTACTTCGAGGCTTTCGAAAAGATCGTCGGGTATGCATGCGATGAGGCGCAGGCGCTCGAGAGGGTCGTGATGAACTACGATCCCGACGCGATCGAAGACGAGATGAACGCAATGCACACGATCGAGAACAACGCCGACCATGTGAACCACGACATATACAAGAACCTCATCGACGAGTTCATCACCGTGATCGAGCGCGACGACATCCTGTTGCTGGCGCAGTGCCTGGACGACATCGTGGACTCGATCGAAGACGTGATCATGACGATGTACATGTACGACATCAAGGAGATTTTCCCGCCGGCCATCGAGATGGCCTCCCTCATCGGCAAGTCGGCCAACGCGCTGCGCATAGCCATGGTGGACTTCCGCAACTTCAAGAAGTCGACCACGATCCAGACCCTGCTGGTAGACGTGAGCGACTACGAGGAGGCCGCCGACAGGAAGTACGTGGACGCCATCCGCACGCTGCACGTGAAGTACCTGCACGACGCGTCCTACGTGATGGTGTGGGAGAGCCTGGTGAGGATCATGGAGAAGTGCTGCGACAAGTGCGCGCAGGCAGGCGACGTGATGAGCACGGTGATCATGAAGAACTCGTAAGGGGGTTTGCGCGGTGGGCCGCTTGCGGCCCGGTGTGCGGGTTCGGCGAGGCGCATGCCTTGCGAGAGACATATGCGATGCCAGATGACGGCACGCGGGCAGTAGCTGTAGGGCTGCGGCACGCGTGCCGTTTTCGTGCGCGAGCGGCTGAAGCGTGGCTGCAAGGGCGGCGGCCGGGAAGCGATTGCTGCATACGAATGCGCGGTTTCGTCTTACGTGTCTGAAAGAGTACTCGGACACCTTCGACACGGTTGGAAATGGTTTTGAATCTGGTAAGAATTTGGTAAGAAATGGTTATACATTTCGGTAAGATTCGCCCTCTAGAGTTGTCCTCGCAATGTTGTTAACCAGCAGGAGGACAATCATGAGGGAAACCAAATTCAAACCACGTTCGACGGCGTTCGCGCTAGGGCTTGCGGCAGTGCTTTTGTTCACCATGTGCCTGTATCCGGCTGCGGTGGCCCATGCCGTGACGATAGCCGACATCACCTATCCAGGTGCCGTGGCTATGGATACCGAGAGGTATTCCGATACGGTGCAAATTCCGGTAACGCTATACGACTACGGTTGCGAAGTCGATGGGGAGTGGGTCACCAAGGATCCGACCGTCTTAAACGAAGGGCTGGACTGCGCAACCAACTGGGAGGCTGCCGAAGTCGACAAGCCGGCTACGATGCGCTTCTGGGACGCGTGGTGGACCGATTGGCTCACCCCGGGAAACCCCAGCTCGTTTCTAGACGAAGACGGCTCCACGCTCAAAGGGGGCATGTTCAGATGGGGGATGTTCGAGCCGGAATTCTCCAACTGGTCCGATATCATAGCCGTGCCGTCGCGCGACCTGTTCGGCAAAGACTCCGCTAGCTGCAGCTACGGAGGGACGTGCTTCAAGCAGGTGTACGACGATGTGCTGATGGACTTCAGCTACGACCGCAGCAACAACACCTACCATTACTCGTCCAAGGAGTCGTGGTCGAGGTTCGACGGCGACGGGCACATCTCCAAGACGGAGCGGGTAGCCGAGTCCAATCCAGAGCAGAACATGGGCTTCTGGCCCTTCGGAGAGGTAGAGGTCCACTTCGGGATGACCATGGACTTCGACTTCTACCTGCCCAGCCAGGCGTATCTGGACAACAACGAGTACTTCTTCGCGTTCTCCGGAGACGACGACCTGGTGGTCTACGTGGACGACAAGCTGGCGCTGGACCTGGGCGGTGCACATGGGGCGGTTCCGGGATACATCGACTTCGCAAACCAGATCGTGGTGTACGGCACCACATTCTCGGAGGCGCAGATGGAGTCGTTCTCTGCAAGCGTGGCCAACTCGGGCACCACGATGAACACGAGCGGATTCGACGAGGCAGGAGTGGACTGGAACGCCGACACCTACGGATACGTGACGTTCGACGAGCTTGGCATCGAGCTTGAGCCTTCGAGCGAGCACAACTTCAAGCTCGCATATCTGGAGCGAGGAGGCGATGCTTCCAACCTGCTCATCGAGATGAACATGCAGATCCAGGCCAACGTGGACTATGAGATTGTGGGCGACGTGGTGCCCGACCCCGAGCTTACCGACGCGGTGCCCGTAGACGAGCAGACGTACGACCTCTACGACGAGTACACCGCCAAACCCGGGATGCAGACTTCCGACGAGGGCTACTACTTCCTGGGCTGGTATACCGACGAAGAGTGCACCGACAAGTGGGTCGACGGCACCCCGCTCACATCCGCTCAGACCACGCTGTACGGCAGGTGGGTCGAGGCAACGGCACTCAAGTCCTCCGACCCGGAGTCGGGCGAGACCGTGAAGCCCGGGCAGAAGATCTCGTATGAGGTGGATTATCGCAACTCCGACACCGTTTCGCAGAAGGTGATCGTAACCGATGCAGTGCCACAGCACACCAAGCTCGTCGAAGACAGCGTGGCGTGCGAGGAGGGCGAGTCGTGCTCGAAGGGCGAGCTGGACACGAGCATGGTGCACGATGGCAGCGGGGTTGTCTGCGCTACATGGAGCGATGTGGCGCCCGGCGAGAGCGTGAAGCTCAGGTTCGACGTGGTGGTGGACGCGGATGCAGCTGCGGGAACCCTCGTGGAGAACAAGGCCGACATCGGCGTGAACGACGGACAGATCTCGCTTTCGACCAACAAAGTCGAGCACGAGGTGGTGGTGCCCGGCGAGGAGCCGCTTGTCGACCCGGCGGATCCCGAGGATGTGGACACCACAGGCACGACTTCCGGCAACGTGTCGGCCAAGGGGTACGTGCCCAAGACCGGCGACGTGGGCATAGCGGTGATCGGCGTCTTGCTGGCATGCGTGGGCAGCGGAATAGCGCTTCTGCTGAAGGCGCTGGTATCCAAGAGGCGCATCTGCGGCAAGTAGAGCTGCGCAGATCCCAGACAATAGCTCGTGCCACCTTAGAATGCAAAACGCGCAGGTGGCACGAGCGCGCTTTCCATCCGTCTTTGCAGTGGCCTTGCAAGATGACCGTTCTGCTAAAGTGAAAAACGTACGTGCAAAATTCGAACGCAACTTCAGCCTGATACGGCATCGCACGATGCAGGCGTGCTATAACGGCAGCGTATAGTCCGAATCTAGAGATTGGAAGCGCAATATGGCAACGAAGGCACCTCGTGGAACAGAAGACCTGCTGGGGGCGAACTCGCTGGCCTGGCAGTCGATGCAGGAAACGGCTCGCAACGTATTCTCGAAGTACGGCTACAGGTTCATGGAAACCCCGATGTTCGAGCAGCAGGACGTGTTCGTGAGGGGCATAGGCCAGGCCACCGACGTGGTGGACAAGGAGATGTTCCACGTGCTGTCCAACGATGCTTTCGCCAAGGTGTCGGAGAGCATACCGCTCAAGGACGCGCAGAACCTCTCGCTTCGCCCCGAGGGCACCGCAGGCGTGGTGCGCTGCGCGATCGAGCACAACCTCGTTCCGCAGGGCGGCGCAGCCGTGAAGCTCATGTACGCGGGACCGATGTTCAGATGCGAGCGTCCACAGAAGGGCAGGCTAAGGCAGTTCCACCAGATCGGAGCCGAGTGCCTGGGCGCCCACGAGCCTTCGGCAGATGCCGAGATGATCGCGATGCTCATCCGCTTCTTCGAGGAGATGGGCGTGAAGCGCGAGTCGGTGAGGCTGCTCGTCAACTCCATGGGAGACGACGCGTGCCGCCCGGCCTACCGCGAGACGGTGCGCGGCTACATCCACGACCATGCGGACGAGATGTGCGAGGAGTGCAACAGGCGCGCCGACATCAACCCGCTGCGCGCCTTCGACTGCAAGAACGAGAAGTGCGCGCAGATCATGGACGCTGCGCCCAAGATCTCGGACAACCTCTGCGACGACTGCCGCGAGCACTACGAGGCGGTCAAACGCTATCTCGACCTTGCCGGCATCGAGTACATCGAGGATCCCAAGCTCGTGAGAGGACTCGACTACTACACCCGCACGGTGTTCGAGGTGCAGGTCATCGACGGTCTGGGTTCGCAGAACGCCATCGGCGGAGGCGGCAGGTACGACAAGCTCATGCAGGCAGTGGGCGGCAAGGACACTCCGGGCATCGGATTCGCGCTGGGCTTCGAGAGAACCTATCTGGCACTGCAGGCCGCCGGCATCGACTTCGAGGAGGCCCCGGCTTGCGACGTGTACGTGGCCGTGGTGGACGCCAGCTGCGACGACAGCGCCTTCTCCATCGTGCAGGCGCTTCGCGATGCCGGAGTGAGCGCAGATCAAGATCACCAGTCGAGGTCGCTCAAGTCGCAGTTCAAGCAGGCCGACAAGGTGGGATGCAGGCTCGCCGTGGTAGTGGGACCCGACGAGCTGGCGCAGGGCAAGGTCACCATTCGCGATATGCAGACCCACGAAGAGGCGCAGGTGGCCATCGCCGAGGTTGCGGCCGAGGTTTCCGGCAGGCTGTAGTGGTCGGACGCGGTCCAGAGGCCGCTTCTGCGGCGGACTGCTCGCATTTGCTCGCCATCGGCTGCAAACGTCGGTGCGAATTTGCGCCGTGCCCGTCTGCGTGTGCGATAATTCGAAACGTGTGAAACAATCGGGAGCCGCGTGCCTGCATGCACGGAGGCTCCCGTTTCAAGAACGGAAAGCAAGTCAATAAGGAGAGAATCGGATAATGTCGGATTCCAGCAAGTACTCGATGCACACGTACGCGTGCGGAGAACTCACCACCGATAACATCGGCGAAGAGGTCAAGCTCACCGGATGGGTTGCCAGAAGGCGCGATCATGGTGGACTTATCTTCGTCGACCTTCGTGACAGGAGCGGCTACGTGCAGTGCACGTTCGACCCCGACTATTCGGGCGACGCGTTCGCGCTCGCCGAGAAGATCAGGCCCGAATGGACCGTGCTGATCGGCGGCAAGGTGAGGCACAGGCCCGACGACACCGAGAACGATTCCCTTTCCACCGGCGCCATCGAGATCGAGGCGACCTCGATGCAGGTGCTGAGCGAGTCGAAGACCCCGCCCTTCGCCATCGAGGACGGCATCGACACCGACGAGATCACGAGGATGCGCTGGCGCTTCCTCGACATCAGGCGCCCCGAGGTGCTCAACGCCCTCAAGCTCCGCTCCGACGTGACCCGCGCCATGCGCAACGCCCTTGGCGACAGGGGCTTCATGGAGGTCGAGACTCCCGTCCTGGGCAAGTCCACTCCCGAAGGCGCCCGCGACTTCATCGTGCCGGCCAGGCTGGCGCCGGGCAGGTTCTACGCGCTGCCGCAGTCGCCGCAGCTCTTCAAGCAGCTCCTCATGGTGGGCGGCGTGGAGCGCTACTACCAGGTGGCCCGCTGTTTCAGGGACGAGGACCTGCGCGCCGACCGCCAGCCCGAGTTTACCCAGCTCGACATCGAGATGAGCTTCGTCACGCAAGACGACGTGATGCAGATGATGGAAGACGTGATGCAGGAGGTCCTGCAGTCGGTGGGCGTGGAGCACGAGTTCCCGCTGCAGCGCATCTCCTGGAAGGATTCCATGGACCGCTTCGGCAACGACCGTCCCGATGTGCGCTTTGGCATGGAGCTGGTTGACCTCACCGACATCGTGCGCGGATGCGGCTTCAAGGTGTTCTCCGGTGCCATCGAGAACGGAGGCGTGGTCAAGGCCATCAACGTTAAGGGTGCTGGCGACTGGTCGCGTGGCGAGATCGACAAGCTCGGCGCGGTTGCAGCCGACAACGGCGCCAAGGGCATGGCCTGGATTGCCTTCACGTCCGGCGGTGACGAGAAGTCGCCGATTATCAAGTTCTTCGACGACGAGATGTACGCGCAGATCAAGCAGGCCTGCAACGTGGAGCCCGGCGATCTGGTGCTGTTCGCCGCCGACACCTACGAGGTTGCAAGCGCGGTGCTCTCCGCCCTCAGGCTGCACACCGCCGACCTCCTGGGCATCGAGCGCAAGGGCCATGCGCTGCTGTGGGTGGTCGACTTCCCGATGTTCAAGTACGACGAGAAGGAAGGCCGCTACGGCGCGGAGCACCACCCCTTCACCCGCATCAAGGACGAAGACGTGGACAAGATCGAGGACGCCCCGCTGGAGTGCGGCAGCTACTCGTACGATATCGTGATGGACGGCTTCGAGATCGGAGGCGGCACCATCCGTATCCATACCCCCGAGATGCAGCGCAGGGTTCTGCGTCGTCTCGGACTCTCCGACGAAGAGATCGAGGAGAAGTTCGGCTTTCTGCTCGAGGCGCTTTCCTACGGTGCGCCGCCTCACGGAGGAATCGCGCTCGGACTCGACCGAGTGTGCATGCTGCTGGGAGGCTTCCAGTCGATCCGCGACGTGATTGCGTTCCCGAAGACCTCCAGCGGTTCCGATCCGATGACGGGTGCCCCCGGCGAGATTTCGCCGAGGCAGCTCAAAGAAGCCAACATCTCGATTCGCTCGTAGGGAAACGATAGGGAACCAATTCGCTGTCCGTCCTGGCTCGACCGCCGGGGCGGACAGCTTGCAAGATTACAGCGTGTGGAGCGGCGAAAATGGCTGGCAGGGACAACAGGGATTCTCGCTATAGCGAGTACGGTAGCAGCAGAAGCGGCGATGGGCGCCGATACAATGCACAGGGGCATCGCAATTCTCAGGGCGCAAGGCCGCAGTGGAATTCGGGTTCTCAGGTCCAAAGCACCCGTAGCGTGCACTACGACGGGTCGCAGAAGGGAAGGAGCACGCGGGTCGAGCCGGACAGGCGGTCTTCTACGCGTCGCATGGACCCGAGGATTCTGGGCGTGCTGGCCGTAGTGCTGGTGCTGTTCGTGGGCGTGTTCGCCATAGGCGCGATGGGACAGGCTCAGCTGGGGCAGCAGAACGTGCAGGCTTCCGACACCACGGATGCCGGCAGCGCAGACACCGGCAATGCCGCCGACCAGAAAGAGGCTGCGTCCAGCACCACGCCGCAATCCGACAACGTCAACGCCGTGCAGCTGGGCAACGTTCCCGGGTCTAGCGAAGCTACCGACGAGAAGGTCGTCTACCTCACCTTCGATGACGGCCCCTCCGACCTTACCCCTCAGGTGCTCGACATCCTCGACAAGTACAACGCCAAGGCAACGTTCTTCGTGGTGGGCCATAGCGAGGATTGCTTCTACCTCATCGCCGAGGAGGCCAAGCGCGGCCACACCGTGGGGATGCACACCTACACCCACGACTACGAGCAGGTCTATGCGTCGGACGAGGCGTATTTCGAGGACCTGGACCAGATCGCGCAGGTGGTCAAGGAGCAGATCGGCTACGTGCCAGCCTATATCAGGTTCCCCGGAGGCTCGTCCAACTCGGTGTCGGCCAAGTACTGCGAGGGCATCATGTCGCGCCTGGTGGATTCTGTTCACGAGAAGGGCTACCAGTACTACGACTGGAACGTCAGCTCGGGCGATGGCTCCAACATCGAGACCCAGGATACCATCGACAACTCCATAGGTCACGAGGACCTCAACAACATCATCCTGCTGTGCCACGATTCGGCCACCAAGCAGTCGACCGTGGATGCCCTGCCCTCGATCATCGAGTACTACCAGCAGCTGGGCTACACCTTCAAGGGCATCGACCGCCAGACCTATCCCGCGCACCACACTCCGCAGAACTAGCATTCGCAATACGCGCACGCAAGGGGAGCCTGTATGCAGAAGAGCACCTACGACTCCATGATGGAATGGTTCGAGCAGAGGCCCCGTTGCGCGAAGGCCATCTCGCTCGCCAACAAGGCCATCACCTACGCGGTCTACGTCGCATATCCGTCTCTGCTGGTATGGCTGGCGTGCACCGGCAGCCCGCTTTTGCTGCGTGCCGTGCTGGTGCCGTTCATATCGTTCGTGCTGGTCACCGTGGTGCGCAAGCTCATCAACGCACCAAGGCCCTACGAGGTGTTCGGGCGCAGTTCGGTGATTCCCAAGAACACCAAGGGCAAGTCGATGCCCAGCCGCCACGTGTTCTCAATCTCGGTAATCTCCATGACGTTCATGACAGCTTTGCCAACCCCGATACCGGGTGCGATCATGCTAGCCGTATCGGTGCTGCTTGCCGCAGTGCGAGTGCTCACCGGCGTGCACTTCCCCAAAGACGTGGCCTGCGGCCTGCTGCTGGGAGTCCTGAGCGGCATCTTGGGCTTCTATATGATCTAGCTAATCGCCAGCTGCCAATCGTGGACACTTGTAAAATAAGCGACACATGTTCGTTATTGTCGCCTACAATAGAGTCATAGCAAGCCGTCGGTGGGGACGGCTCACTTTGATGAGATTGGCGGGCTGAGACACATGGCTTTTGATGTCGAAGGCAAGATGCAGACCTCGGATCTGCGCGTTCAGAAAACCTACATGGCGCTCACAGATGCGTTTACCACCCTCATGGAGGAGATGCGCTTTGAAGAGATCACCATCGGGCTTCTGTGCGAACGGGCCATGATTCGCCGCACCACGTTCTACAAGCATTTCGAGGACAAGAACGAGTTCTTCAGGTTCTACATGGCGCGCATCCGCGACAAGTTTCGTTCTGCCGTGGCCGGCAGAGACACGCCCATGGGCTCCTATGAATGCGAGACCATGATGGCCGACGAGATGATGACGTTCTTGTCGCAGCACTCGGGTCTTATGGACAACGTGCTGAAGAGCAACGTGCTGGGCAATCTGCTCTGGTCGTTTTCCGACTTCATCGGTGAATCTGTAATCGAATCGCTGAACGCGGGCAACGCTCGCGAGATTCTCTGCGACATCGACAAGGAGATGTTCGCCGCGTTCGTGTCGGGTGGTCTGGTCAAGATGGTCTTGCAATGGTGGACCGACGGACACAAAGACGAGGACCGCGAGAAAATCTTCGCAGCTCTCGGAAAGCTGCAGGCAAAGTTGGAAGGGGAGAGCTGCTGACGACACACCCTGCCGGGCACCTTGGGACTCAACTCGGGCATCTGGCTGGCTGCATCGCCACCGGCTCGGCTTCGCTTCGTTGCAGAAGTCGCCGGTGACGACACACCCAGCCAGATGCCATGAGAGTTATTCAAGCTTTGCAACGTCGGCGCAACGGGCTGACTTTTTGGAAGGGAACGTATGGGATTCGTAGATATCCTCTTGATAGGCGTGAGCCTGTCCATGGACGCGTTTGCAGTCTCGATCTGCAAGGGGCTGGGCATGAAGCGCGTCAACTACAAGCACGCTTTCGTGATCGCGCTGTTCTTCGGCGTGTTTCAGGCTCTCATGCCCACGATCGGGTGGTTCTTGGGCGCGCAGCTCAAGGTGCTCATCGACCCCATCGACCATTGGATCGCCTTTGGCTTGCTGGCGCTCATCGGCGGAAAGATGCTATGGGACGCATTCCACGACGGCGACGAAGACGAGGTCGCGGAAGATGCGCCCAAACTCGACATCAAGGAGCTGTTCATGCTGGCCATCGCCACGTCGATCGACGCGCTGGCCACCGGCATCATGTTCGCGCTCGTGCAGGTCGACATCGTACCCACCGTCACCCTTATCGGATGCACCACGTTCGTGATATCGTTTGCAGGTGTGGTAATCGGCAACAGGTTCGGTTCCAAATACGAGAAGGCGTCGACCATAGTTGGCGGCGTTGTTCTCATTCTCATCGGACTCAAGGTTCTGCTCGAACATCTGGGGGTGCTTGCTCTATGACGCACTGTGCGGAAAGCAACGACTTTGCCAACATCATTCTCGACGACATGAGCAATTTCGAGAAGCTCGGGGTGCAGGGCCGACAGTACTTCGTGAAATACGACATGCAAAAGACGATCGACCGTTTCGGGCATCTGGGGCTCGGGCACGACGACGACTACCTCTACATCGCATATATGGACGAGAAGTGCCGTGTGTCGCGCACGACGGCAGAGGTCGACGTGCTCGGCGCTTCGGGGGAGTGGGTGCCCTACACCGAGCCGGCTCCCGTGCTCACCATCTACGATATGCTGTGCCGCTTCCAAGACTTTGCTCCCGGCGCCACGCACGAAGGCGCGATGCCGGGGCTGCAGCCGTCGTGCCTGTCCGGGCAGTACTGCACGGTCACCACGCTCGCGCCTGTGGGGGCGAGTCCTTCCCCGGGCGTGTTCAGCCAGGAGTATGCCGACGAGTTCTGCGGCAACGTGGAAAAGCTCGCGCAAGCATGCGAGAATCTGGGCGGCAAGCTGCAGCCCGCGATTGCCCGTGCCGACCTCACCTATATGCTGCCGCTGTTCGACTGGCTCGACCTGATGTTTCAGTTCTGGGACGGCGACGACGAGTTCGACGCGCAGATCGTGTTCATGTGGGACAGCAACGTGCTGGGCTTCATGCACTACGAGACGCTCTTCTACGTGATGCTCGACGTGATGGCGCGGCTACGCAGGGAGTTTCGCGCCCTGTAGGAGCTAGCGCCCGGGTTTCCAGCCCAGCAGCAGCGCGGAGTTGCCGATCACCAGCACCGAGCCGGCGTTGTGCACGAGCGCACCTATCACGGGTCCCATGATGCCCGTCATCGCCAGCGCTATGGCCACGAAGTTGAGCGTGAGCGAGAAGGTGAGGTTGAGCTTGATGGTGCCCATCATGCGCTTCGACAGCGCCACCAGACGGGGGAGCGTGTCGATGCCGTCTCCCACCAGCACGATGTCGGCCGCATCCACCGCGATGTCGCTGCCGATTCCGCCCATGGCGATGCCCACGTATGAGCGCTTGAGAGCGGGCGCGTCGTTGATGCCGTCGCCGAGCTGCTACGACGCGGCTGTCGCTGCCGACGAGCGATGCTCCTCCATCCATCATATGCACTGCAAGATGCTCCGACATGCCCTCAAGGAGTGTCGCGACCGATTCTCGCCAATGGGCCTGGCGGTCGAACCGCTTGCAAAGCGCAACCATGGCACGCTCATCTACGTGTATCGCCCCGAGATGCTCGAGGCTCGGCTGAACGACCTGCAGGTTGCGAAATTTCTGCGCGCCTACGGTTACGACCCCACCTCGGCACGCGATTGCATGAGCATCCTGCGCCGTCGCATGAGGATGCAGAACACCCATGCCACAGCCGACGGGCAACCGGGCAACTTTCCTCACGAGATCGGGGTTTTCCTCGGGTACCCGCTCGAAGATGTAATCGGATTCGTTGAGAACAACGGCGCAAACTCGCTGGCATCGGGATGCTGGAAGGTCTATGCCAACGTCGAAGAGGCAATCGAGTGCTTCGCGCGCTACAAGGAATGCGCGAGGTGCTTTGAAGAGCGGTATGAGGCAGGCGATAGCCTGGAGAGCCTCATGTCTGAAGGTATGTTCTCGAAAGGAGCAGCAGCATGAGCAAAGTGGCAGCCGTATATTGGAGCGGCACCGGCAACACCGAGACCATGGCCAACCTGGTCGCCGATGGCGCCAAGGAAGCCGGCGTCGAGGTCGATGTGATGACTCCGTCTGGGTTCGATTCGAGCAAGCTTGGCGACTACGACGCCTTCGCCTTCGGATGCCCCGCAATGGGCGACGAGGAGCTTGAGGAAGACGAGTTCGAGCCGATGTACAGCGCGGTCGAGGGCGAACTGGCCTCTGGCGGCAAGCCCACGGTGCTCTTCGGATCCTACGACTGGAACGAAGGCGAATGGATGGACGTTTGGAAGGACCGCGCCGTCAAGGCAGGCGTGAACGTAGTGGATACGCTCATCGTGAAGGACTATCCCGAGGGCGATGCCGCCGAGGATTGCAAGAAGCTGGGATCCTCGATGGCGTAAGTGCTTTCGTTGAAAATCCACCGGGGTGCCATCGTGGGGTATATCCAAACGGCTCAGTTGGCCTTCGGCCAAAAGTCGCCGTTCGGACACACCCCACGCTGGCATCTGGAGAGTCTTCAATAAGAACATGGCTGAGTCGCCGGAGCCCTGTGCGGGGCGTGCCATAGCGGCGACTTCTGGCTGTAAAGTCCAGCCTGAGCCGTTATGGTATGTCCCGCGCAGGGCATCCCAGGTGGAGCTTCAAGTAGAAAATTGCGTGGACTTGCAGGTCGACACCCGGCGAGTCTCTTCGACTTCTGCTTGCAACTCTTTCTGAAGCTACCCATCTCTCTGGAGTATCTAAAACAGAGGTCTAGAAGAGCCAGTAGTCTTTACCGAGTCAGGCTTAGAGTTTCTGAATACGCGGAGTTTCGCGGTCGTCGACAATGAATGTCCCGTCGTTGATTTCGTCGAGCCTGCTGTTGAGCTTTGCAAACAGCTCAAGCATGCGTTCCTTGTCTTTCCGCTCCTGCTCCTCGTTGAACCAGCAGGCTTGGTCATGAGAATCAAACTCGTAATACGAGTCATAAGCGTTCTGTATCTCGAAATTGAGAACTCGGATCTGCTCATCGTTGTCAATAATGTCGATACCTGTCATCGGCTTGCCTGTTTCCACATCACTAATCCATATGGGGCCTTGCAGGTAATCGAGCATAAGCTTGATGGTTTTCATGAAGCTCCCTTTCTAAATAGGATAGATAGTAACCAAGAAACCGTTGGTGCCGATGGCGGCAAGAACAACCTTGTGTTCTCTATATTCGTAGGTTCGTTCATATCCCTTGCGACCATGGCGATCAACAAGTTTGTTTGAGACAACCTTTCCATCCCTCACGATATTTCGAATGAGCCTGGGAACATCCGATTCGTCGACGCAGAATTTTCTCGACAAGTCGCCTATATGTCCACGCTTCTCAAGATGTGTAAGCCCTGCGCTCGATGTGCCATTCTCCAACCAGACAATCTGGCCTGTTTTGTCACGTGCGATGAAGACCATTTCTTTGCGATTGAATTTTACCTCCAAGCGTTCAAGCTCGGCTACTAGTGACTCGTCAATCATCGGGTCCAATACTAGATCCCTAAGTCTGCGCTCGTTATCGCGAACGACATACGCATAGAATTCCTGATCTATAGAAGTTTGAGGATTTCCAGTCGTCCCGTGTGCAAGATGGCCGTTGTTACTGCGCATTGCGAAATCTCCTGCGTTCAATGTTGCGTTCTTTGAGAGAATTCATGGGTACAACGATCTCGATGCCTTGCTCAATCGGGTAAGCGAATATGTCGTTGACCGCATCGTTGGAGCCACATACGTCATATACGACTATCGTCTTCAGATCGAGCGTATCCACGGTGCATCGAACGATGGCTTTTAGCGTTGAACGTTCTTCTGGGACGGTTACATAGCCCTTGGTGCTGAATGCAACAACCGAACAATCCTCCAAACCGTTCAATGCCCAGGGCATGCTATCGATTGTTGGAACCGTTACAAATGGAATGACCACTGCGTGGAGCTCGATGGCAAGCCAGATTCCTACTACGCGATCTTTGAACAACCTGTAATCAGATTCGATATCCGACACATCTCCAAACTGAGAGTAATCGGGTGTGAAGAAGATTTTCACGTTCGAAAAGCGCTTCTTATAGAATTCGAGACGATCTTTCCTGTTGTAATAAATCGCGTTGAACAGCCCGTCGAATCCATCGAAGTCGATATCGTATTCCCAAAATCCAATTGCTGTGAGTTCGGTTTTATGAAAAAGAGATGGCTGATTAGACAAAGCAATGTAGTCAGGGAAAATTTTTGTGTTGCATACGAGGGATGGGAGATTGCGCTTGCCAGCCGCATGCGTAAGATTTGTGTAACGCAAGAACTCAAAGTTGAGTTTCTTGTAGAGGTCGATTTCGCTGTACTCTTTGGATCCGTTATCGAGTACCTTGATGCTATTGCGCTTCATAGAAACACCCGGAGAATTCCAAGATGCCGTCAACTGGATGATAAGCACTTGTGTATGGGCTCGAAAATCCAGGCATGTTCCTCACCTGCCCTTCCGGCGATGTATCACCTTTTGGAATTTTGAGTTCTGTTAGCTGGGCTGGCGTGAGATGCTTCTGTTGTCACACGGTGTGTTCTCACACCAGCGTAGCAGCCGTCAGAGTTTATACTTTGTCGGCTGCTACTACTTGTCGTTTCGCAAGGTGATCACCTCCTTTCGAAAATGCTTGGCAAGAGAACCCGGCCATCAAGACATTGACATATGAGATCTGATGGTTGAACTACACAACATGTTGTGACAGATTGAATCATACTACACATTATGTTGTTGTAGGGATGTCTAATCATACATCAGGACTATTTTCGTCATATCTAGCAATAATGGGTATAGGGCAATGGGTTGATCGAGGTATAGCTAGAACGCAGTCCTAATGAACTTTGCTGGGATATTCATGCTAACATTCAAAGAATTGCGATGGCTCATAAAAGATTGGGGGCTTTTATGAATGAGCAGGAACGCGAAGAGATTCTTGTAAAGGCACGGGATTTCTTCAAGACTTCCATTGCAGACAGTCATGCGGGAAACACCCAGAAGCTCTCGAAGCTCAAGGAGTTCAACGTCAATCCCTTCACTATTCACTACCTCGCTTCGTTCGCCTTTGGGGATGAATCGCCTGAGAGTTTGGCGAAAGTTCTCATTTACCCTCGTGTTCTGGGTACTTCGATTGCGACCACGTTTGGAAACAACGTGCAGACATTCTGCCACGAGGTTCTTTCGGGGTATGCGTCGACAACGGCAGGGATGGATATTGAATTCATCGACGTAGTCGATGGACGCAAGAAGTATTGCCAGCTCAAGGCAGGCCCACAGACAATCAACAAAGATGACGTGGATACGATTAGAGGACATTTTGCAGGACTCAAGAATCTGGCAAGGACAAATCATTTTGCCGACTTCAATCCTATGACTGATTGCTGCGTTGGAATCCTCTATGGTGACCATTCTCAAATCAGTGCGAACTACAAGCGCATCGAGCAGGACTATCCTGTCCTATCCGGCAAGGAATTCTGGTATCACCTCACGGGCGACGAGAATTTTTACGAAGATCTTATCAATGTTTTCTCCGATTGCGCCAAGGATTACACAAACACGAATCTGCTGGATGAGACTATCGAATGTCTTGCGGAAGATATAGTGAGCCATCCCGATGTGTTGTCTTATCAGATTGTGCCTATCGACGAAGAATAGCCTTCAGCCAAAGCCGTCAGGCGATATAATCAATAACCCTTGCATATGTAAGGGTTATTGATTCCTTGGAGGATTTCTCGTGGCAGAATGCAAACACGTCACCATAACTGCAGCATCTCATGCTCTAGATGTATCTGTTGATACAATCCGACGTTGGAATAAGATGGGGCTCATCAAAGCGACTCGGGACAAGAACAATAGACGACTGTTCAATCTCGAGGAAATTGAAAGACTCCAGAGCAAGCTCAACGGTGGAGATGATGCTACCGAATATAGGGTTCTGAGAAGCGATGTATCCTACGGAGAGGCATCGTGCATCGATCTTTTCGCAGGGGCTGGAGGTACTGCGCTGGGCTTCCATAATGCTGGCATGCCCCATGTGATGCTCAACGAAATAGACAAAGACGCCGTTGCCACGCTTCGATTCAACAGCGACAAGCTTGGTTTGGAGTGGAACATCGTTTCCGGCGATGTGAGAGAACTCGACTTTGGCGAGTACGAGGGAACTCCCGTGGTGCAAGCAGGGTTCCCATGTCAGGCCTTCTCGTATGCGGGCAAGAGCAAGGGATTCGGAGACACGCGCGGTACGCTTTTCTTCGAATTCGCGCGTGCAATCGAAGCCATACATCCCAAGATCGCAATTGGCGAGAATGTGCGCGGGCTTGTGAAGCACGATGGCGGCAGGACGCTCGACACGATGCTGCATACTCTTGATTCGCTTGGATACAAGGTAAACTACCGGGTTCTGCGGGCACAGTATCTGGATGTCCCCCAGAAGCGCGAGAGGCTAATTCTGTTTGCTGTCCGAAAAGACCTCGACCTCCCCATTCTATTCCCGAGAGAAAAGGACTATTTTATTTCGTTGAGACAGGCGCTAGCCGGTTGTCCCGAATCCGAGTGCCAGACCTATCCGAAGCGTAAAGCCGAGATAATGGCGATGGTTCCGGAAGGCGGCAACTGGCGCGACCTTCCCATCGACGTGCAAAAAGAGTACATGAAGGGGAGCTTTCATCTCTCGGGCGGAAGAACCGGGATGGCGAGGAGGATGTCCTGGGATCAACCGTGCCTCACGCTCACGTGCGCTCCGGCTCAAAAGCAGACGGAACGATGCCATCCCACCGAGACGCGTCCGCTTAGTGTTCGGGAATACGCTCGTATCCAGACGTTTCCGGATGAATGGGAATTTTCTGGAAAGATGACGGCAAAATACAGGCAAATTGGCAATGCGGTGCCAGTGAATCTGGGATATCACGTGGGTCGTTGCGTTTTGGCATCGCTCGGATGTATCCCTGTTTCCGATGATATGGAAGAAGTTCAACCGATTCGGATTTCGGAGTAACATCGCCGTGCGGTTGGCATCGGCTTTATCATGGTGGCACCTGGCGAGTCCTCAACAAGAACATGGCTGAGTCGCCGGGGCCCTGTGCGGGACGTGCCATAGCGGCGACTTCTGGCTGTAAAGCCCAGCCTGAGCCGTTATGGTATG
>CAVFRF010000063.1:0-78112 GCA_963624975.1 Bacteroidaceae bacterium | reverse complement strand
AGATCTGGGTGGTCGAGAGGCTCGCGTGGCCGAGGAGCTCCTGCACGGTGCGGAGGTCGGCACCCCCCTCCAGCATGTCGGTGGCGAAGGAATGCCGCATGTCGTGGGGCGTGAGGCTGGCATCCAGTCCTGCGAGCTGCAAGGTCTGCTTGAACATCTTGCGGATAACATCGGCGCTCATGGGATTGCCACGCGACGACAGGAACAGCCGCGCTGTAGCGCCCCGTTTGGACTTGGCGGCAAGTTCTGGCCTGGCCGTGGTCATGTAAGCTCTCAGATTATTGATCGCAAGGTCGTGTATCGGGATGATGCGCTCTTTGGAACCCTTGCCGAATACCTTGATTTGACGTTGCGCGAAATCCACGTCGTCTACCTTCATGTTGGATATCTCGGAAATGCGGGCACCCGACGCGTACATGAGTTCGAGAATCGCCTGATTGCGGATGGAACTGGCATCCTTTTCGCCCCACACGGATAGCAGCTTGGCTATGTCGGCTGGAACCAGCCGCTTTGGAAGCACCTTGGGCTTCTTGGGGGCAGAAACCACCGAGAGCGGGCTTGCGTCGATATCGCCGTCGGCGACCAGCCAGCGGTAGAACGACTTGGCGGCCGACAGCTTTCGGTTGATGGTGCTCTTGGCATAGCCGGAGGAGTTGAGGAAGCTCATGTAGCCCCTCATCTGTCTGTGGGTAATTGCGCGGATATCTATATCGTTGCTTGACAGCCAGTCGAAGAAGGCAGCTAGGTCGCTGCGGTAAGCGTCGATAGTGTGAGGGGAGTACTGCCGGGCGGCACCGAGCGAGTCGAGAAAGCGCTGCCCGAGATCGGCCGCGGTGTTGGTTGCGCCCGCAGAATCTTCACAACCCTGCACGAGCGTGTCGCCAACGTCGGCAACGGTGGCCTCGTCGGAAACCGAGCCTTGTTTCTGCTCTCTAGAACTGGACATCTCGCCTCGTCCCATCTACGAAATCAGTGATCCCCAATCCGGACATCGAATGCAGACGATATCCGGTTCGTCCCGTACCCCATAACGATACATTCAATCTGTCAGCAACCGGAGACCTTGGACTCGCCCGGTTCATAGATTGGCATCTATTTGAATCCCGCGTCCTGCTGGCAATTGCGAGTGCTGAGCGCGGCTGAGCTTGCGGCGGGGATTGACGGCTAGCCGAGAATGTACTCTGCCAGCGATTGGGGGACGCTGCGACCCAGGGCATCGGCCGGCAGTACCCCAAGTTCGACCAACTCCTCCATATACGAGCGCAGGCTCTCCCTTGCGCGCTTCGCATATGCCCGGTAGCGGTCCTGCTTGTTCTTGATCTTGGGTTCGAACGGCTCCAGGATGCCGAAGTTGACGTGCATGGGCTGGTAGTTCTCGACCGTGGGGTCGCTGGCATAGGCGCAAAGCGCACCGAACATCGTATGGCGCGGAAGCTCTGGCAGCGTATGGCCTTCGAGCTGGGCATATGTGGCCAGCGCGGCCATGAGTCCGGAGGCTATGGCCTCGCAGTAGCCCTCGGTGCCAGTGACCTGGCCCGCGAAGCGAAGGCCCGGAGTCGCCTTGGACTCGAAGCCCGGAGCAAGCGCATGCGGAGAGTCGATGAACGTGTTGCGATGCATCACGCCGAACCTGAGGAACTCCGCGTTCTCGAGGCCGGGAATCATCCTGAAAACGCGCTCCTGCTCGGCGAACTTGAGGTTGGTCTGGAATCCCACTAGGTTGTACGCGGTGCCGGATCCGTTCTCGCTGCGCAGCTGGACCACGGCCCATGGACGGCGGCCCGTCTCGGGATCGGTGAGGCCGACCGGCTTGAGCGGCCCGAAGCGCAGGGCATCGCGCCCGGTTCGTGCGATTTCTTCGACGGGCTGGCACGCCGAGAACAGATCTTTGCGCTCGAAGGCCTTGGGTATGGCCTTCTCGGCGGAGAGCAGCGCATCGAGAAATGCCTCGTACTCGTCTTTGTCGAAGGGAGCGTTGAGGTAGTCGGCACCGCCTTTGCCATATCTGGACTGGGCGAACACCCTGTCGAGATCGATCGAGTCGTAGGACACGATCGGCGCAGCCGCATCGTAGAACGACATGAAGCCGGTGCCCAGGGCACCTTGGATCGATGCCGCGAGCGCGTCTGAGGTGAGCGGTCCTGTGGCCACTATCGCGGGCGCGGCAGGCAGCTCTTCCAGCTCTTCCGAAACGACGGTGATGTGCGGATGCGAGTTGATGGCCTCTGTAACCAGCCCAGAGAAAACATCTCTATCGACCGCAAGCGCCTTGCCAGCTGGAACCATCGAGCGGAAGGCCATGTCGATGAGCCTCGAACCCATCATGGACAGCTCGTACTTGAGAACGCCAGCGGCCGACGCGCCATCGAGGCTCTTGAGCGAGTTGGAGCACACCAGCTCGGCATACCCTCCGGTGTGGTGCGCCGGGGTGCTCTTGTTGGGGCGCATCTCGTACAGACGCACGTCGATGCCCCTGTCGGCAAGCTGCAACGCGGCTTCCGACCCTGCCAGCCCGGCTCCGACTACGACTACCTCGCTCATGCCCCTGCTCCCTATCTCGCGCTTGCGACCACGCACTTCGGGTCTATTCCAAAACGTCCATCAGGATACCGCACCACCATGCCCTTTGTCTCCAGAGAGGATATCTTCCGCATTGCGACGAGCGTGTCGGCTCCCGTGGACGCGATGACCTGGTCGACCGTGAGGGGCGATGCCGTGAGCATGTCGAGCATTCGCAGCTGCAGTCCATCGAGCGACTGTGCAGTCAGGGAGATTGTTGGCGAATCCGACGAAGCATCGGACTGCGCGAAGTTTCTGTCGAGCGCGGCAGCGAAGCTCTCGTCGTCGATGATGGGAGTCGCGCCTTGCGCTATGAGGGTGTTGGAACCCTTGGATTCGCTCGAGAAGATCGATCCGGGAACAACCAAGACGTCTCTGCCGGCGGACAAGGCAAAGTCCGCAGTCGAGAAGGTCCCGCTGGGCAACCCCGCTTCCACTATGAGAACGGCGCGCGACAGTCCGGCTATGATCCTGTTTCTTCTCACGAAAGCCCATCTCTGCGGAGGGAAGCCCCAATCCAGTTCCGATATCAAGGCGCCTCCGTTGGATACTATCTGCTCGAACAAGGACTTGCCGCGCTTGGGGTATGCGACGTTGGCACCCGACCCCAGCACCGCCACGGTAATGCCGCCGGCGCCGAGCGCGCCCCTGTGCGCCGCCTGGTCGCAACCGATGGCTCCTCCGGATATGACGGGGACGCCAGACCTGGCGGCAATTCCTGCAAAATGCTCTGCACACGAAAGGCCGTATGGCGTGGCCTTTCTGGCCCCGACGATGGCCAGTCCGGGTCTGAGCGCGTTGGTGCCGCCGACCACGAAGAGCTTTTCGGGCGGTTCTTCGATTTCTGACAGCAAGGTTGGAAACCCTGGATTGCGAGAATAGATAACCTCTCGAGGCCCGATATCCATCAGCAACTCGCCCATCGCCTACCCCCTGTCCTGCATGCGAAACATCGCGGCTTCCGTGACATGCTCGGCCGTAACGATTTCGGACTGTTCCATATCGGCGATCGTTCTGGCCACCTTGAGAACCTTCATGATGCCGCGGCCGCTCATCGTATGCGCTCTCGCGATTTCCTCCATATAAGAAACCACCTCGTCGTCCATCTTGCATTGCGCTATGAGCAGCCTGTCCTTTCCGATGCACGCGATTCTGCCCGCATGGGAGCAGCCTTCCGGCTCATGCCCGATAGCTGCTGCATGCAATTGCAGCTCCGCATCGCATGCAGCAGCGTCGTCGGACTCGCCCTCCTCCTGCTCGGCGCGACGGGCTTCTGCGAACTCCCTGCCCGCGATAACCCCGCGGTACAGCTCTTCGGAAGAAGTGCCCGTGCCCGTTTGCATCACCGACTTGGGGTCGCTGCGGCTCACGTTGACCATCATGTCGAACCTGTCGATGAGCGGGCCTCCGATCTTGGCCTGATACTGCGTGACCACTCCCGGCGAGCAGCTGCAGGCCTTCTCGGGATCGCCAAGATATCCGCAAGGGCAGGGGTTGGCGGCGCCCAGCAGCAGAAACTCGGCGGGAAACCTGTAGGTCCCGTCGGCCCTGGCCAGCGCCACAATGCCCTCTTCGATAGGCTGCCTCAGCATCTGGAGCACACGGCTGCTGAACTCGGGCATCTCGTCGAGAAAGAGCACGCCGTTGTGGCTGAGCGAGACCTCGCCCGGTGTGAGCGGCATGCCACCTCCCATGATCCCGGCGGGGGTGGCGCTATGGTGCGGGGACCTGAACGGCCTCTGCCCGTTTAGGATCGCCTGAAAGGGCAACCCCGACACCGAGTGGATCATGGCGGTCTCCAGGCGCTGCGACTCGTCGAGCGGCGGCATTATGGTGGGCAGCCTTCGCGCCAGCATGGTCTTGCCCGAACCCGGCGGGCCTATCATGAGCACGCTGTGGTTTCCAGCCGCAGCGATTTGCATGGCCCGCTTGGCGAAGTCTTGCCCGGCGATATCGGCATAGTCGAGCTGCTCGGCACTGCCATCGGAAATGCCGCCGAGCACCGTGTCGCCCTCGCCCTCGCGCCCCTCCGGTTGCTCGCAGACCGAGATCCACGTGCGAGCATCGCCAACTCGTGAGTCTGCTTCGGCAGCACGAGCATCCCCGGCCTCGCAGCCCAGGACCGTGGCTGGATTAGACAGCAGGGTGGCCAGATCGTCGACCACCACATGCCTTCCAGGCAGCACGGTGGAAAGGTCGTCGCCGGTTTGCCCCGTGACGAGCGAACCTCCGTTGTTGCGCACCATCAGGGCGAAGGCCAAAAGCCCATGCACCCCGCGCACCTGCCCGCCAAGCGACAGCTCGCCTACGAACGTCTTTCCAGCAATGACCTTGGCCTCGATCTGCCCCGTGCTGGCCAGTATGCCCAACGCTATGGGCAAATCGAAGCCCGATCCGATTTTCTTGAGCGAGCTAGGCGCCAGGTTTACCACGATGTTGGCAGCAGGTACGTCGAACCCGACGGCCCTGATGGCCGACTTGACTCTGAGCCTGGACTCCTGAACTGTCGAGTCGGGCAGCCCGACTATCGCAATGCCGGGCAGTCCGGCGCCGACGCTAACCTCCACGTGAACCGGAATGGCCTCGACGCCTCTCAAGGTGGCGCCTAGAACCGTGCATCTTCCGCGCAACGCTAATCACCAACCCCGAATGCGTTCTTGTGATGACGCAGGAACGCCCTGTTCTCTGCCATGAGCGTGATGGAGATGGCATCGAAGCGCACGGAGAGGTTGTTGTAGCTGCTCTGCTCGAGGTAGGCCATCGCAATCTTCTCGTACTTCTGGCGCTTCTCGCGGGTTATGGCATCTTCGGGCAGTCCGCGATCGACACCCGAACGGGTCTTGACCTCGACGAACACGATGCAGTCTTCGTCGATTGCCACGATGTCGGCTTCGCCGAACCTGCACGTCCAGTTGGTGTCGATAACCTCGATGCCACGCCTCCCGAGATACTGGCAGGCGGCAATCTCTCCCCTCTCGCCCAAGGTCTTGTTGTGCATGTTGGGAGAATGCTCGCCGTAGGCACCTGAAGGGGTGGCCGCATCGCACGCAGAAGCCGGCACGGCCTCGCGTGCAGAGGCATCTTCGCAAGGTTCGCAGTCGTGTCCTTCGCAGCAGGCGGTCTCTTTGTCGAGAACCCTCTCCTGCTCGGCTTCGAGAGTTGCAATCATATGAATCTCCTATCTGTCGGAATGGTTTGCCGATGCAGATAGGATGAACGTTGGTTCTTACCAGATTTACCCAGATTTCTTACCAGAATCTAAACAGAATCTAAACCTGAAAGCAGCCGGGGGTAAGGTTTTGGAAAGATTCGAGCCGCAGCGTCCTAGAAAAGCGTCGCCTGGGTGAAGGATGTGCAGAACGTGTGCCTGTGGAAGCTGGTGAGTCCCAGGGACTTGATGGCGTCGATATGCTGCTGGGAGCCATAGCCCTTGTTGTCGGCGAAGTGGTACCCGGGATACTGCGCGTCGGCCTCCACCATGATGCGGTCGCGGGTGACCTTGGCGACGATCGAGGCCGCAGCGATGCACGCCACCTTCGAGTCGCCCTTGACTATGCACTGCTCGCGCGGATGCACGTGAATGGGATTGCCGTCGATGAGGACGAGGTCGGGCTCGATGTCGGCGTTCTCGATGGCCGCTAGCATCGCGCGCCTGAGAGATGCCGTGATGCCGTCGCGGTCGATGTCTTGCGGAGGGATGTGCGCGATGCCTATCGCCAAGGCGCGTTGGCGGATAGCGTCGGCCACCTCTTCTCGCTGCTTGGCGGAGAGCTTCTTGGAATCGTTGACCCCCTCCACCACGGGTTCGTTGGGCAGTACCACGGCGGCTACGGTGAGAGGGCCTGCTATGGGGCCGCGCCCGACCTCGTCGATACCCATCACGACCTTGCCCTCGCCTGCTGCGCGCATCGGCTCGTACATGGCCTCGACGCGAGCCAGCTCCGCACGGCGCTTCTCGATTCTGCGATCGGCCGACTCGAACGCCTTGGCCACGCTAACCCGGGGGTCGGACCCGTACTCGGCACGCAGTTCCTCGAGCTGGCTTTCATCGGCCATCTTGATCTGCTCGACGATTTCGCGAACGTTCTTGGTGTACCCCATAAGCCAGCGCCCTTCTGCACGCAACCCATTCAGACAAAGAGAAGCGGCCCGGACTCCACGAGACCAGGCCGCTTCGTTTCAAGCTATAGCCGTATGCGGCTTCGACCTAAAAGGTCGAAGCAGACTAGAAGCCCTTCTCGCGCAGACGGGCAGCCTTGCCCACCTTGTCGCGCAGGTAGTAGAGCTTCGCGCGACGGACGGCACCGTGGCGCACGACCTCGATCTTGTCGATCTTGGGCGAGTTGAGCGGGAAGGTACGCTCGACGCCAACGGAGAACGAGATCTTGCGCACGGTGAAGGTCTCGCGGTTCATGCCGCCAGACATGCGAATCACATCGCCCTGGAAGACCTGAATACGCTCGCGGTTGCCCTCGGTGATCCTGTAGTGAACCTTCACGTGGTCGCCAACCTGAACCTGGGGCAGATCCTCGCGCATCTGCTGCTGCTCAATAGCACGGATAATATCCATCGTAACCATTCCTGTCCTGTAAACCAAAAAACCAATCGCCTCTTGGGTAAGTTTTGATAGAAGCAGTCGCTTAGTATAGCGCAAGAAAGCTCAGAGCGACCTTTTGGCCGCTGAGTGTTGCCTAAACGCCCGCAAGCGAGCTGAGAGCTATCCATTCGAGCCCCTATGGTGCGTTTCGCGCGCCCTAGAGCTGCATTTCCCAAGGCCTACTTTACGATCTTGAACTGCTCCGCAAGACCGAGGTCTTCGATCATGTCGGACAAGATGTCGTTGGGATGCACGATAGCGAGGCTGCCGCCAGCTGCCGCGAGATCGTCGCGCACGGCTGCGAGAAGCTCGAATCCAGCCTCGGATATGTAGTCGATGGCCGATATGTCGACCACGATGTTGGACACCCCGTCCAGCTTGTCGATAGCGTCCTTCAAATATGGGCTGCTGATGGTAGACAGATTGCCCTCGAGAACGAAAGTTGCCTCGTCGCCATCGACGGTGCACTTGATTTCCAGCTCGTCTCCCACTGTCTCTCCTTCCTGTTAGCCTTGTAGGCGATTAATCAACCTTAGCACTTTGGGCACACGCCGTGTCCGGCGAATCTTTGGCATGCAAATACTGTCTAAAAGGATTTGGCGAAGGCAAACGCCGCTTTGAATTGCTAATATGTTGTGGTTGAGATAGTCGCGAGCGCATCGGGGCAGTCCATGTTGGATGCCGCGCCGCGACGTGTTCTGAGCGCAGACGCATACCGCAAAACGGAGGGAATTCCTAATATGATCAGGCACATCATGCTGGTGAAACTTCACGAGATCCACGAGGGCAAGAACCGCGACGAGCAGATCGAGGAGCTGTCAGGGCTTATCGAGAACATGCTGAAGGGCGCCGAGGAGGTTGCCTCGTTCTCGCTGGATTGCGAGTCGGGTTCGCTCGACCCGGTGGACGCGGACATCTGCATCCAGTCCGACTTTAACGATGCGGAGGCTCTGGAGGAGTTCTCCCTGAACATGGAGCACCTGGCAGTCTCGATCAAGGTGGCCGAGCACGCCGAGACGATCCTGGCGTACGACTTGAAGCTGTAGACGCGCAACCGCCGCCCGCCTGCCGCATGCGGGCGGGCTAGGCCAGCCCCCTCCAATTGCGGGGCACGAAGATGTCGTTGAAGGTGGAAATCGCGTAGCGGTCCGTCATGCCGGCGATGGTGTCGACCACGGCACGCACGTCGTCGTTGGGAGAGATGCTCCTGTACTCGGCGGGCACCTCGTCGATGTGGCTCATGTAGTAGTCGAACAGGATCGAGATCATCTTGTAGGCTTTGGGACCCTCCACCTTCGCAGCCGAGCGGGCATACACGTTCTCGAACAGAAACGCCCTCAGCTCCGCCATGGCCTCGGCCACATGCGGCACCATGGAAATCTGGCTGGCTCCGTCGGAAGCCTCCACCATGGCGTTCACCAAAGTGGTGATCCTCTCCGAATGCGTGCGCCCGATCACGCGCTTCGACGACTCGGGCAAGTCGGCGTCGCAGATGACTCCAGCGCGGATCGCGTCGTCTATGTCGTGGTTGATGTAGGCGATCCTGTCGGCCGTGGCCACGATCTGGCCCTCCAGCGTGAACGGGCGGCCTTCTCCGTTGTGGTGCAGGATTCCGTCCCTCACCTCTGCGGTGAGGTTGAGCCCCGTCCCACCTCTCTCGATCACATCCACAACGCGCAGCGACTGCTCGTTGTGGTTGAACGTCATGGGCTTCCACTCGGGGTGAGCCTTCGCGTAGTCGGCTAGAATCACGCGCAGGGCCTGCTCGCCGGTGTGCCCGAAGGGCGTGTGCCCCAGGTCGTGGCCCAACGCGATCGCCTCGGTGAGGTCCTCGTTGAGGGAGAGCACGCGAGCGATCGTGCGCGAGATCTGCTGCACCTCGAGAGTGTGCGTGAGACGGGTGCGGTAGTGGTCGTTCTTGACTCCGATGAAGACCTGCGTCTTGTGCGAGAGCCTGCGAAACGCCTTGCAGTGCAGCACGCGGTCGCGGTCGCGCTGGAAGCAGGTACGCACGGGGTCGATGTCGTCGTCGTGCAGCCTTCCCCTAGACTCGCACGCCTTGGCGGCATACGGGCTTAGGTACTCCAGCTCCCTCTTCTCGACATCTTCGCGCGTTATCATGCCGCGTGGCTCTTCCTGTCGGCGAGCTTGACGGGCTCTGGGATGTCTTCCGGCGCCAGCTTGTCTTCGAAGAACACGCCGTACCAGATGAGGAACACGTACACGGTCCAGATCTTGCGGCTGTTGTCGAGCTTGCCCTCGCGATGCTGGTCGAGCAGCTTCACCAGCTCGCCAGTGTTGAAGAACTGCGCCGCCTCGGGCGACTCGAAGATTTTCCTCACCTTGTTGTAGTAGGCGTCTTCCTTGAGCCACACGCGCATGGGCACGGGGAAGCCGAGCTTCTTCTTGTTGGCCACCTTGTCGGGCAGCACCTCGTTGGCCGCCGTGCGCAGGGCGTACTTGGTGGTGAAGCCGTTGAGCCGCTGCTCGACCGGAAGCGTGCGCGAAAGCTCGAACACCCTGCGGTCCAGAAACGGCACGCGGCTCTCCAGCGAATGGGCCATCGACATCTTGTCGGCCTTGAGCAGGATGTCGCCCGGCAGCCAGAAATTGGCGTCGATGTACTGCATCTGCGCCACCTGGTCGAGGCTGGCGACCTTGTCGTAATGCGGTGAGGTGAGCTGCTGCGGCGTGGTGGAGGCGCCGGCATGCTTGAGGATGCGCCTGCGTTCCTCGACCGAGAAGATGTTGGCGTTGCCGATGAAGCGCTCGCGCAGCTCCTTCGAGCCGCGGATGAGGAAGCTGCGGCCCTTCACCCCCTTGGGCAGCACGCACGCGATGCCGGCTGCGGCCTTGCGCAGGAAGCGGGGAACCTTCTGGTAGCCCTCGAGCGACATCGGCTCATGGTAGATGTTGTAGCCGCCGAAGAACTCGTCGGCGCCCTCTCCCGACAGCACCACCTTCACGTCTTCGGCCACCATCTTGTCGAGGAAGAAGAGCGCGATGGCCGAAGGGTCGGCCAGAGGCTCGTCCATGTAGTACATCACCAGCGGGATGGAATCCCAGTAGTCGGTGGGCGAAATCACGCGATGCGTGTTGCCCTTGCCAAGCTCGTTGGCGGTGTCGACCGCGTAGTGAATCTCGTTGTACTTGTTGTCGGGGGTCTCGAAGCCCACCGTGTAGGTCTTGTCGCCGGGGTAGAGCGCCGCGATGTAGCTGGAATCGATGCCGCTCGACAGCAGCGAGCCCACCTCCACGTCGGCCACCATGTGAGCCTCGACCGACTCCTTCATCGTGGCCTTGATCTGCTCGACCGTGTCCTCGAAGCTCCTGCCCTCGCCCTCGGCGGGAGTGGGCATGGGGTCGAAGTAGCGCTCGATTGCGAGCTTGCCGTTCTCGTACACCATGTAGCGGCCGGGTTCCAGCCGGTAGATGCCCTTGAAAAGCGTCTCGGGCAGCACCGAGTACTGGAAGCTCAGGTACTCGTCGAGCGCCGCATGGTTGAACTCCCTCTTGTAGAGGGGGTGCTTGAGGATGCCCTTGATTTCGGAACCGTAGACTATGCCGCCTTCGACCGGCGCGTAGTACAGGGGCTTGATGCCGAAGAAGTCGCGTGCGCAGAAAAGCCGCTTCTTCGCGTCGTCCCAGATGGCGAAGCCGAACATGCCGCGCAGGTGGTCGAGCATCTTGTAGCCGTACTCCTCGTAGGCATGCACGAGCACCTCGGTGTCGGAGTCGTTGGCAAACGTGTGGCCCGCGGCCAAAAGCTGCTGGCGAATCTCCTTGTAGTTGTAGATCTCGCCGTTGAAGGTGACCACGATGCTGCGGTCCTCGTTGAACATGGGCTGCGCGCCGTGGTCGAGGTCGATGATCGAGAGGCGCCTGAAGCCCAGCGCCGCGTCTCCGCTGAAGTACGACCCCTCGTCGTCGGGGCCCCTATGCGCTATGGCGCTCATCATGTTCTCCAGAACATCCTGGGCGTTGGGGGTTGGTGCCACGAAGCCGACGATTCCGCACATGTTTGAAATTCTCCTCGATGTTGCACGAGAGGGAGACCGCATGGCCTCCCTCTCGCTTCAAAGCCTATGAAGTTACCGATGCCTCAGGGCATGATAGCGCATTGCCCCGCGGCTGCCGTCGCCCGCAGCGGATTGCATCTGCCGCGCGCGGCATGGGCGCAACCTAGCGGTTGTCGGATGCGTTGTGCTTCTCCTCCAGCGCTGCCTGGGCGGCTGCCAGCCTTGCCAGCGGCACGCGGTAGGGCGAGCAGGACACGTAGGTGAGGCCGATCTTGTGGCACTTCTTGACCGAGTCGGGATCGCCGCCATGCTCGCCGCAGATGCCGAGCTGGATGTTGGGGTTGGCGCTCTTGCCCAGCTTGCATCCCATGTCCACGAGCTTGGCCACGCCGTCGTCGAGGGTGGCGAAGGGGTTGACGGGAAGGATGTGCTTGGAGAGGTAGCGCGGGATGAACTTGGCCTCCACGTCGTCGCGCGAGAAACCGAAGGTGGTCTGCGTGAGGTCGTTGGTGCCGAAGCTGAAGAAGTCGGCGTACTTGCCGATTTCGTCGGCGGTAACGGCAGCGCGCGGAAGCTCGATCATGGTGCCGATCGGAATCTCGAGCTTGACGCCGTACTCGGCCTCGACCTCGGCGATGACTTCCTGCACCTCACCGCGCAGAAGCTCGAGCTCGGCGGAGAGCGACACCAGCGGGATCATGATCTCGGGCTCGGGATGCAGGCCCTTCTTGACCAGCTCGGCCATGGCCGTGGCGATTGCCCTGGTCTGCATCCTGGGAAGCTCGGGGTACACGATGGCCAGACGGCAGCCGCGCAGGCCCAGCATCGGGTTGGCCTCGGTCATGGTGTCGATGCGCTCGAGCAGCTTGCGCTTGGAATCGATCTCGTCCTTGTTGGCGCCCGTGCACTCCATCTTGGTGATCTCGACCTCGAGGCTGCGGGGATCGTCGAGGAACTCGTGCAGCGGCGGGTCGAGCAGACGCACGATCACGGGCAGGCCGTCCATGGCCTCGAACATTCCGAGGAAGTCCTCGGTCTGAGCGGCCAGAAGGTCGGAAAGCGCCTTCTCCTTGACCGCCGGGTCGTCGGTGAGGATGAACGACTGGATGATCGACTTGCGCTCGCCCAGGAACATGTGCTCGGTGCGGCACAGGCCGATTCCGCCGGCGCCGAAGTCGCGGGAGAGCTTGGCATCGGCCGGGTTGTCGGCATTGGCGCGCACGCCAAGCTTGCGGAACTCGTCGGCCCACTCGAGGATCTTGTCGAGGTCCTCGGAAAGCTCGGCTGCCACGAGGTCGACGGCTCCCAGCACGACCACGCCGGTGGTGCCGTCGATGGAGATCATGTCGCCCTCTTTGATCACGATGTCGGTGCCGAGCACCTCGGCCTGCTTTTTCTCGGCATCGATCTTGAGCACGTCGACGCCGCAGACGCAGGGAGCGCCCATGCCGCGTGCGATAACCGCTGCATGCGAGGTCTTGCCGCCGTGGCTGGTGAGGATGCCCTCGGCCGCCACCATGCCGGCGAGGTCGTCGGGAGTGGTCTCCCAGCGCACCAGCACCGTCTTCTTGCCCTGCTCGGCATATGCGACCGCGTCCTCGGCGGAGAACACGGCGCCTCCCACTGCAGCGCCCGGGCTGGCGTTGAGGCCGGTAGCCAGAACGTCGTACTTGGCGTTGCGGTCGAACTGCGGGTGAAGCAGCTGGTCGAGCTGCTCGGGGTCGATGCGCAGCACGGCCTCCTCGCGGGTGATGAGGCCCTCTTCGACCATCGCGATCGCGATCTTGATGGCAGCGGCTGCGGTGCGCTTGCCCACGCGGGTCTGCAGCATCCAGAGCTTGCCCTGCTCGATGGTGAACTCGATGTCGCACATGTCGCGGTAGTGCTTCTCGAGGATCTCGAACACCTGCTCAAGCTCGCGGCCGGCCTCCTGCAGGCCGTCGACGTTCTTGAGCTCGGCGATCGGGGAGGTGTTGCGGATGCCCGCCACGACGTCCTCGCCCTGTGCGTTGACCAGGTAGTCGCCGTAGAACTCGTTGGCTCCGTTGGCGGGGTTGCGGGTGAAGGCCACGCCCGTGGCCGATGTGTCGCCCTTGTTGCCGAACACCATCGTCTGCACGTTAACGGCGGTGCCGAGGTCGTCCGGAATCTTGTTCTGCTGCCTGTAGAGGCAGGCGCGGTCGTTCATCCAGCTGCCGAACACGGCGCGGACCGCAAGGTTGAGCTGCAGGTCGGGATCCTGCGGGAACTCGACCTTGCCGTCGACCACGAGGTCGGGATGCTCTTCGGCCGAGACGTTCTCGGAGAAGATCTTCTTGAACTCGCCGACCAGCTCCTTGAGGTCGTCGGCGGAAAGCTCGTTGTCGCCCTTGACTCCGCGGGCGATCTTGACCGCGTTGATGGCATTCTCGAAGAGGTCGCCGTCGACGCCCATCACCACGTTGGAGAACATCTGCACGAAGCGACGGTAGGAGTCCCATGCGAAGCGGGGGTTGTCTGTCTGCTTGATGAGGCCGTTGATCGACTGATCGTTGAGGCCGAGGTTCAGCACGGTGTCCATCATGCCCGGCATCGAGAAGGGCGCGCCGGAGCGAACCGATACCAGCAGCGGGTCCTCGTTGTCGCCGAGCTTCTTGCCCATGCGAGCCTCGAGGTCGTGACGGTACTCCTCCACCTTATCCCAGACTCCCTCGGGGAATTCGTTGCCACCCTTGTAGTAATCCATGCAGGTCTGGCAGGAAATGGTGAAACCGGGAGGAACGGGAAGTCCGATCTGGGCCATCTCGGCCAGGTTGGCTCCCTTGCCACCGAGGATGTGCTTCATATCCTTGTTTCCCTCGGTAACATTGTTGCCTTCGGCATCCTTACCGAAAGCGAACACACGCTGATTTGTCTCGGACAACTTATGTCTCCTTTGCTCTAGACGATACCAGTGCGAAGACTCTCTCGAGTCGCGTGATTGCCTGACGTCGAATGTCTGAAGAGGCTAATTCGACCTCTCGATGATAAACCAAAGGCGCGCATAACTCGAACACGAGTGCTGCAAGCTGCACGCCTGGGCGGACTGTGAGGGGCTTCGAAGCGCCTTCTAGACGCGATACTCCATCAAAACACCACATTTGCGGGTGGCCGAAATGCAGATGAGCTGCCGCGAGCGGCACTTGCAGCCGCCCGCCCGGTGCTACCTGCCGCTGTGCGCGTGCAGCGCCATCTCGTAGTAGCGCAGTATCTCCTGCGCGGTTTCCTCGATGGCCCTGTTGTCGGTGCGTATGACTATGCAGCCCACCTTGCGCATGAGCGCACGGGCCTCCTCTAGGTCGCGCTCTATGTAGTCGACGCTGGCGTAGCTCTTGGCCACGCGCATGCCGTCGGGGCCCAGGCGCCTCTGCCTGATGTCGGACAGCACCTCGGGGCTGGACATGAGGCCGAACACCCTCCACCTGTCGACCTCGAAGATCTGCTTGGGCGGGGTCATGCCCGGCGCCAGGGGAAGGTTGGCGACCTTGTAGCCCGACGTGGCCAGGTACATCGACAACGGGGTCTTCGACGTGCGCGACACGCCCATGAGGATGATGTCGGCGTCTTTGTACTCTTCGGGAAGACGGCCGTCGTCGTGGTCGACGGAGTAGTCCATGGCCTCGATCCTCTTGAAGTAGGACTCGTCCAGCTCGCGGTTGATGCCCGCTCTGAGCGACGGGTTCTTGCCCGTGGCCTTGGCGATAGCCGACACGGTGGGACCCAGCAGGTCGACGCAGGCGATGCCGAGCTGCGTGATGCAGGCGTAGGCATCGCGGGCGAGCCGGGGGTCGGCTATGGTGATCACCGCCACCTTGCCCGCGCACTCGTCGATGCGCGCTCCCACGAAATCTCTCACCTGCTCTACGGTCGAGACCTTGGGAAGACGCTCTATATCTACCGCCGTGCCCGAGAACTGGCTCATCGCGGCGTGCACGAGAGCCGAGGCGGTGTCGCCCACAGAGTCGGAGATGATGAAGACGGACAGTTCGTCTTTGGGCGCGTTTCGAGGCGTGTCCTGTTCCTCGCCCGCCCGGCCATTTGCCTGCATATCGATGCTCTCCATATAATCTCCAAATCTTTTTGCGCTATCTAGCAGGGGTTTTGCAATCACCGATAATCTTGGTTTCGCATTTTTGGCAACTCGAATTATAATTCAACCCCTATTGCGCTCGCGCACGCTCCCTACCTGCGGGCTTGGAGTTCGAGCTGGCGCATGTCGGATTGGCCGCACGGATTGGGTATATATGGTAGGCGCTAGATGCAAAACTCTCACGGCGACGTTGCTGAGCTTCGTGCTCGCGGCAGCGTGCCTGCTTGCGTCTACGCCCGTTGCATACGCTGATTCCGACGAGGTTCAGGCCGCCATCGACAAGATGGACCAGGCAGCAGCCAAGTACGAGGAAATCGCCGCGAAGGCAAACGAAATCGACCAGCGCATAGCCGAGAACGAGCAGAAGGTCCAGACTCTCCAGACCCAGATCGAGTCCAAGCGCTCGGAGAGCAATTCCGCCGTGTGCTCCATGTACAGGTACCAGCGCTCCACCTCCTCGCTCATAGACCTGGTGTTCTCAACGGAGGACGTGAGCAGCTTCTTCGGGATCATCGAGTACCTCAACAGGTATGAGAACAACATCATGTCGGTAATCGACGAGCAGACCGCAAGGCACGTGGAGCTGCAGCAAACGCAGGAGCAGCTGCAAAGCGACAAGGCGGCTGCCGACCAGTCGAAGGCCGAGGCGCAGGCAGCGCTCGAGGAAGCTCGAGATGCGCGCGACGTGGCGATCGAGAAGGCCGCGCAGGAAGCTGCCGCGGCCCAGGCCGCGCAGGAAGCCGCGGCCGCAAGGGAGGCAACCCTGGCGGCCAGCACCGCTTCGTACAGCGGCGCCTCGATGAACACCGACGAGGTGGACTTCGACAGCGAGGAGCAGGCCTTCGTGGACGAGTGGGCGCCTCGCATCGACGCATACCTGGAGGGTTCGCCCCTCGCGGGATACGGCTACCTCTTCGCCAGCGCTGCATGGGAGAACGGCGTGGACCCGAGGTGGTCGCCCGCCATCTCCACGGTAGAGAGTTCGAAGGGCGCCCACTGCTTCAGGTCGTACAACGCCTGGGGATGGGGACATGTGGACTGGAGCTCTTGGGAGGAGTCGATTCCCAAGCACGTGAACGGGCTGGCCAGGCTCTACGGATCCACGCTCACGATGGGCGCGGCCTACAAGTACAACTACGAGACCCCGGTAGACTGGTACTACAAGGTCGCCGCCGAGATGGAGAAAATCTAGCGAATCCGCGCGCTTTCTCCAAGTTGCTACTTATATTCTTCATTGCGTTTTTATTCCATTGATTTTGCTATCTATATTCTGTAGAAGCGATTCTCGCCTTTGGTTTACATCGATATAAACCTAGTGAAGGGATATCGATGAGCATCCAAGACGCGCTTGCTGCAAACGTCCGCAAGCTCCGCAAGGAGGCGGGCTACTCGCAAGAGAGCTTCGCCGAGAAATGCGGCATGCACCGCACATATATAGGCGGCATCGAGCAGGGCAGGGCCAACGTGACCATCAACAACGCCCAGCGCATAGCCGATGCCCTGGGAGTAAGCCCGATCGTGCTGTTTGCCGAGAAGCCGGAGGACATCCCTGCCAAACCACGCAAGTTCTCGTGGAGCGAAGCCCAGGAGATGGTCGAGCACGCGCTGCTCGACACCGGCGAGATGGAAGCGGATGCTGGAGCCGGTAGCGGTGCTGGATCGCCCACCGGAGTGGCAGAGGGCTCTACAGGGCCGCAACGCAGTGCACCTGCGATGCGCAGCGCCGACGATGCCACCACGAGATATGCATTCTGCGTGATTTGCGACGACCACGTGCAGATAGAGGACCTGGACGTGGTGGACCCCGACATGGCCCTGCAGATTCTCAGCTCGCTGGTGTACAACCATTGCCCGCAGGACAAGGTGGCGCTGGAGTTCCATCGCATCCAGTCGGAGCTGATCGAGTACATCGCGAAGCGTGCGAAGAAGCGCACCTGCTAGATATGCAGCCTCGAGAGGTAGGACATCGTCTTCATCCGAAGGCCCAGGTGAACCCCGATCCATCGCTCGCAAAACGATAGCAGGCCTCCGCCAAGCGCTCCGAGTGCCGCAGTCGTACCTGCCGGCCCGCCGTCGATGGCGGCTTCGCCTTCGACAGCGCCTTGGACGAACAGCTCCTCTATCTGCGAGAAGCGCATCGACATGAGCGACCTCGCCCAGCTCACCACCTGGTCGGATAGCATCTCGTCGGGTGCCAGGCCCGATGCCTGCGCGCACTCTCCGCACACCCATCCACCGGCAGATATGGAGAAGATGCCGGAACCCGCCGAATCGTCAGCGCGGACGCGTCCGCAATGCGTGCAGTCGTCGAACGAGGGCTTGAAGCCCTGGTAGGCCAACAGCTTGATGAGAAACGCCGATGCAACGAACGGCAGCGTCTCCTCGCCGACCCTGCCCAGCGACCCCAGCGCGGTGCACGTGAGCGGAAACGCGACAGGCATCTCCTGCCCTTCCAGCGCGGTCTTCTCCACCAGCTCCGCCATGACCGCCCCGTACGACAGGCGGGTGATGTCGGACCTGCATGCCTCGTTGGTCTCGACCGTGCGCGCGTCGGTGATGGTGTCGAGGCTCTTGCCCGTGTAGAGCATGAGGTCGACCACCGAGAACACCTCGAGCCGCGCCGCGAACGACCCGCCGGGCTTCTGCGCGCCCTTGGCCACGGCGCGAATCTGCTCGCCCGTGTCGGACAGCATGGTGAGGATGAGGTCCTTCTCCTTGAGCTTGGTCTTTTTGAGGACCACCGCCCTGGCCTTGTAGGAGGGCACGCTACAGACCCTCCCCGTAGCCGAAGCGGCGGATCTGGGCGGCATCGCGGCGCCAGTTGCGCTTGACCTTGACGTTGAGGTCGAGGAAGCACTTGGACCCCAGGAAATGCTCGAGGTCCTTGCGGGCGGCGGTTCCCACTTTCTTGATGTTGGCGCCCTTGTTGCCGATGATGATGCCCTTCTGCGACTCTCGCTCCACGTACACAGTGGCGAAGATGCGGTACAGGTCGCTCTTCTCGTGGTAGCTCATCTCGTCGACCATCACGCCCACTGCATGCGGCACCTCGTCGTAGGAGCTGCGCAGGATCTTCTCGCGCACGAACTCCGCCACGATGACCTCGATGGGCTGGTCGGTCTCCATGCCCTCGGGAAACCAGCGCGGGCCTTCGGGCAGCATCTGCTTGACCGTCTGCACGAATCCGTCCACGTTGAAACCCTTGAGCGCCGAGCACACCACCACGTCGTCGAACTTGAGATGGCGGCTCGCCCGCACGACCTGCAGCTCGCATTCTTCCTGCGACACGAGGTCGGCTTTGTTTACAACCAGCACCTTGGCGGCTCCCTTGGCCTGCGCAAGCTGCTTGAGTACGAAGATGTCGCCCTTGCCCACGGGCTTGCTGGCATCGAGCAGGAAAGCCACCACGTCCACGTCGGTGATGCCCTGGATGGCGGAGTAGTTGAGCTCTTCGCCAAGCGAGTCGTGCGGCTTGTGGATGCCCGGGGTGTCGACCAGGATCATCTGCACGTCGTCGGCATCGTAGATCGCGCGGAGCCTGTGCCTCGTGGTTTGCGGAACGTTGGAGGTGATGGCGAACTTCTCGCCCATCACGGCGTTGAGCAGCGTGGACTTGCCCGCGTTGGGGCGACCGGCCAGAGCCACGAAGCCGCTGCGGAAAACGGCGGAGTCGGAGGTGCCGGACGCGGAGTCGGGTTCGAGCGCGGCGGATCCCGCCTCGCCGTCGATGTTGTTGGAATCGTCTTGCCTGGAAGTCATCTTTTCTCCTGAATTGCAGATTTGGCGCCTTGCGAGGCGCGTTGCACGTTGGCGGTCGAACCTTGGTGCTACAGCCTCATCCACGCCCCGATGTAGACGATAAGTCCCACGACCACGGCAGCCATCGCCAGAACCAGCACGGCTCCGGCCGCGCAGTCCTTGGCCTTCTTGGCAAGCGGGTGGAGCTGGTAGGATGCAAGGTCGACGACGGCCTCGATGGCGGTGTTGAAAAGCTCGGCCGAAATCACGAGGGCCACCATCACGATCACGATGGCCCATTCGGAGGGAGTGCAGCGCAGCACCGCGCATGCGACGAGCGCCAGCACCGCCGCCACGATGTGGATCTTGAGGTTGCGTTCGGTGGCCGCAGAGTGGGCGATGCCATGGAGCGCGTAGCCGAACGAATGCGTGACGCTGCGGGGGATGTCCTCCGTCGTCTTGGGTTCGGCCTGGGCTGAGGCCTCGGCCGCCGGCCGGGCTTCGGACTGCTGGGCTGCCCGCTCTTTTGCCGGCATTTCGCTTAGCCCTTGCATTACCTGTTCGCCTCCCAGGCTGTGCGAATCTCGCGCTCCTTGGCTTCCATCTTCTCGGCATCGTCGTCTTCGATGTGGTCGTAGCCCAGGAGGTGCAACACGCTGTGGATAACCAGCAGGTCCATTTCCTGCACGTAGGTGTTGCCGTATTCGTGCGATTGCTCGAACGCCACCTCGGGCGCGAACACGATGTCGCCAAGCTCGCAGAGCTGACCCTGCATCTCGCCAGGGTCGTCGCATGGGAACGACAGCACGTCGGTGGGAGAATCGATGCCGCGATGCTCACGGTTCAGCTCGTGGATGCGGTCGGTGGTCACGAGCGACACCGACACCTCGATATCGCCGGTTACCTGCATGTGGTCGAGCGCGAACTCGACCAGCTGCGCGATGTGGCTGCAAAGCGCCTCTTCGTCCGCGGCCCACTCGCACTCGGCGGCGATGCGCTCTCGCGCGAAGTCGGCAAGCTCGGGGTCGATGCTCATGTCTACGTTGTACGGCATTGCTGCTCCTATCTGCAACGTGGCTCTGCGGCTGCCTCGCCCTGAGCGGACTTCGCGAAGGCCTCGTCGTAGGCGTTCACAATCTTCTGCACCAGCGAGTGGCGCACCACGTCGGCGGCGCTGAGGTCGCAAAACGCGATGTCCTCGATGCCCTGCAGAATCGAGCGAACCGAGATGAGCCCAGACTTTCCACGTGGAAGGTCGAGCTGCGTAACGTCGCCGGTCACCACCATCTTGGAGTTGAACCCAAGCCTGGTGAGAAACATCTTCATCTGCTGCGGCGTGGTGTTTTGCGCCTCGTCTAGGATGATGAAGCTGTCGTTGAGCGTGCGTCCGCGCATGTACGCGAGCGGCGCGATTTCGATGGTTCGAAGCTCCAGCATCTCGTTGGCATGCTCGCTGTCGACCATGTCGAACAGCGCGTCGTAGAGCGGCCGCACGTAGGGGTCGACCTTGTCGTTGAGGGTGCCTGGCAGGTAGCCCAGCGACTCACCTGCCTCCACCACCGGACGCGTGAGGATGATGCGGCTGATTTCCTTGCGCTTGAGCGCGGCCACGGCCATCGCCATCGCAAGGTAGGTCTTGCCGGTACCCGCAGGGCCGATGCCGAAGGTCACGACGTTGGAGCGAATCGCGTCGGCGTATCGCTTCTGGCCTGCGGTCTTGGGACGCACAGCCTTGCCGCGGTAGGTGAGCAGGATGTCGTCGCGCAGAGCCGACGGGGCGAACTCGCCGGTGCGCACCAGCTCGATCGCGTGCTTGACGAAAGCCTCGGAAAGCTCGCCGTCTTTGGCCACGGCCTTCATGCAATCGGAGAAGAGAGATTCGAGCACCTGCACCTCGACGGGGTCGCCCGTCACCGTGATGGTATCGCCGCGCACCGTGACCTTCGAATCGAACTTCGACTCGATGAGCCTGAGATTGCGATCCTCGGGCCCGACCAGCGCCCTCATGTCGAATCCGTAGGGCGCCTTTATCGCTATCGTCTCCGTGCTGCCTGCCAAAAGTCCTCCTCCGCGATCTTGCGAGCTGCCTGCATTCAGCCGCTACCTCGTACTATACACGACGAGTTTGCATCCCGCCGCAGACGCATGGGGCATCCGACATCGCGGCTTGCACATCCTGTGCCAAATTACGTGGAGCAAATAGCGGATTTGCGGCGGGTTTGTTTAGCACTCTCATGCTCAAACTGCTAAACTCACAGGTTAGAGCAAGTTGCAAGCCCATGGAAACGCGAGCGAGAGGAGGCCGCCGATGCTGAGCGACAGACGCAGGAAAGTGCTCAACGCGCTCATAGAGGAGTACATCTCCACGGCCTCGCCTGTTAGCTCGCGGGCGATAGTGGGCAAGCACGGCCTGGGCGTAAGCTCGGCTACGGTGCGCAACGAGCTGTACGTGCTGGAGGAAGACGGCTATGTGGTGTCGCCGCACGTGTCTTCGGGCAGGGTGCCCACCGACACCGGGTACAGGTCATTCGTCGACGAGCTGCTGTCCAACATCGCCGAGGAAGACGAGGAGCAGAAGCAGGCCGACGATTCCATCGCAGAGGAGCTGAAGGATTCCGCCGACGAGCTGGACGACCTTCTCAAGGAAACCAGCAGGGCGCTCAACCGCTTTACCGACTGCCTTGCCGTGGTGATGGCGCCGCGCGTTACCAAGATCTCGCTCAGGCAGATCTCGCTGGTGCGCATCGACAGCACGCACGTGATCGCAGTGCTGGTAATCAAGGACGGCCGCGTGCTCAACACCGTGGTGGAGCTTGACGAGCCGCGCAGCGCCGAAGAGGTATGCGTGCTGGAGGCCATGGTCAACAAGGAGTTCGAGATCAAGGGCTCGTTCGACCCGCTGGCCAAAGACGAGGACGACGCAGACGACAGCAGCACTGGAGCGAAGCACGGCCACGGCAAGCAGCCGATCTTGGGCGACGCGTCTTCGAAGAAGGACCTTCAGAAGATCGTGGAGGCCATCGACGACAAGCTCTTCGACGAGGAGTGCACTCAGCTGCATTTCAACGGCGTGGAGAACCTCTTCTCGCAACCCGAGATGCAGAAGATGTCGCTGGCCATGGGCTTTGCACGCCTGCTCGACGACGACCTCACCATGTTCAGGCTGCTGGGCGACTTCGTGTCGATGAAGGGGCTGGACGTGCGCATCGGGCACGAGAACAACGACGAGAGCCTGGGCAACATCTCGGTGGTAGCCTCGAGCTACGGCTCCGACGACCGCAAGGGCACCATCGCCATCGTGGGTCCGACGCGCATGGACTACGGCAAGATCATCGATGCGGTGCGTTCGGCATCGGGCTATCTGGACGACAACATCAAGGGCAAAGAACAATAGGAGAACAGCAGAGTTGGCAGCAGACTATTATGAGCTGCTGGGCGTAGACAAAGACGCCTCGCAGTCCGACATCAAGAAGGCTTTCTACCGCAAGGCGCGCAAGGTTCACCCCGACGTGAACGACTCCCCCGACGCAGAGGAGGAGTTCAAGAAGCTCAACGAGGCCTACGCGGTGCTGTCCGACGAGAAGAAGCGCGCGCAGTACGACCGCTTCGGCACGGTGGACGGGCCCGGCGGATTCGGAGGCGGCGCGGGAGTCGACTTCTCCGACATCTTCGGCGGCGGCTTCGGCGGAATGGGCGACATCTTCGACACCATCTTCGGCGGCGGCATGGGCGGCGGCGCGGGCGCGCGTGCACGCACAGCGGGCCGCAACATGGCGATCGGGCTGCACCTTACGCTGGAGGAGGTCGCTACCGGCGTGACCAAGGAGGTCTCCTACGAGAGGCTGGCTCCGTGCGAGACGTGCGGTGGATCGGGCACGGCCGAGGGTGGCCAGGTCGAGACCTGCGACAGATGCGGCGGACGCGGCGTGGTGGTGACGGTGCAGCGCACCATGCTGGGCGCCATGCAGACGCAGAGCACGTGCCCCGACTGCGGCGGCGTGGGCAAGAAGGTCACCAACCCCTGCCCCGAATGCGACGGCGAGGGCCGTTCCCCGCAGCGAGAGCAGGTTACCGTGGAGGTGCCGAAGGGCATCCGCGAGGGCCAGCAGGTCAAGATATCGGGCAAGGGCGAAGCCGGCGTGCGCGGCGACTCCACGGGCGACCTCATCGTGAAGGTCCACGTGGACGACAACGACTTCTTCCAGCGCGATGGCGACAACCTGCACACCAGGGTCAACATCTCGATGTTCCAGGCTGCACTGGGCGCAACGGTGGAAATCGAGGGCATCATGCCCGACGAAGACGTGGAGATCAAGATTCCCGCCGGCACGCAGAACGAAGACGTGATTCGAGTAAAGAACATGGGCATGCCCCGCTACAACAGCGATGCCCGTGGCGACATGTACGCGCACATCTGGGTGGACGTGCCCAAGAAGCTCTCGAAGGAAGAGCGCTCTGCGCTCGAACGTGCGGCCGACGTTTTCGGAGAAGACTACGACGGCGAAAAGGGCCGCTTCCAGAAGATAAAGGACGCTCTGTCGTAGATGGTTGACGGCAAGCGGGATTGCGAGGACGCGAGCGCGGTGCCGGGTTGTGGCGAAGGCACTGACGGCGGTGCAATACTGAGCTGCGGCACGCCGGCACCGGGGTTCCACGTGCTCAACCTTGGATGCAAGGTCAACCGGGCCGAGTCCGACACCATGGCGGCCTCTTGCATGGCCGCAGGTGGGGTGAGGCGGGATGCCGGCGATGCTGATGTGGCGATCGTGAACACGTGCACGGTTACGGCCGAGGCCGATGCCAAGACCCGCAAGGCGATACGCAAGCTGCTGCGAGAGAGCAGCTGCCCCGTGGTGGTAACGGGCTGCGCGGCTGCGATGCATGCCGACGATCTGGCGGCTCTGAGCGAACGCGTGGTCGTGGAACCTTCGCGGCTCAAGGCATCGCAAGTCGCCGTGAATATGCTGGCAGAAGCCGCGGGTGTGTCGGCACCGAGGGCGGATGCTGCACCGGGAGCGAATATGGCAATGGCGACTCCGACAGCGTTGGAGAAGCCCCCCGCAACCGAGGTGTTTGTCGCCCAGTCCCCCGATGCCGTGAAGCTTCGAGCTACCTCGGGATTCAAGACCCGCATGGACATCAAGATCCAAGACGGCTGCAACAACGCGTGCACCTATTGCATCGTGCACGTGGCGCGTGGCCCGGTGACGAGCCTCTCGATTGCCGCGGTTGTTGCACAGGTCGAGAGCGCTCACGCAGCAGGCGTGGGCGAGGTGGTGCTCACCGGCGTGAATCTCGGCTGCTTCAACGACCATGGCGCACGGTTGCCACAGCTTCTCGAAGCGCTCATGCGCACGCCAATCGGACGCGTGCGCATCTCCTCCATCGAGCCGCCGCACATCAATGCCGAGCTTGCGCAGGTCATGGGCGCAAATCCACAGCGCATCTGCGCTCATCTGCACGTGCCGCTGCAATCGGGCTGCGACCGCACGCTCGCCGCCATGCACAGGCTCTACGACTCGGACGAGTTCGTCCAGCGCATCGCGCTCGTTCGCGACGCGTGCCCGGAGCTGTCGCTCACCACCGACGTGATCGTGGGATTCCCGCAGGAGTCCGACGAGGATTTCGCGCAGTCACTGGACTTCTGCCGCTCGATGGGCTTTTCCAAGATGCACGTGTTTCGGTACTCGCGCCGCGAAGGCACGCCCGCCGCCGAGATGGACGGCCAGATTCCGCCCGAAGTTGCAGCGCAGCGAGCCCGTGCGATGCGCGACCTCTCCGACGAGATGCGCCACGCCGACTCGCTCGCAAGAATCGGCCGTCGGGAGCGCCTGCTCATGATGACCCCCACGCTCGGCATGGCGCAGAGCTATCACGAGGTGGTGCTGCCGACCCCTCAGGCCGAGGGCAGTTTCGTGGACGCAACGATCGACGGCGTGCGCGAAGACGGGCGCCTCACTGCTTGCCTGTAGCTTGCCGCACCTGCAAATGGCTACCCGGCGGTCCAGATTGTGGCGAACATCTCGTTGCCCAGGAGCCAGCCTCGCTCGGTTGGGGCCAGGCAGTCGGTTGAGGAGGAGTGGCCGCTGCTGCAGGCCCATGCTGCCAGGCCCTTCTGGATGATCGATCGTTCGGCTTCTCGCAACGCGGGATTGGCGTTTTGCAGAGCCTCGAGTCGGCTGCGCTCTATACCGCCAGCAAGACGCATGGCCAGCATGAAGTCCTCGGCAGCGGCTTGTGCGCAGGTGAGACTTTCCTCGAAGCAGTCCGCGATGCGGGTTCGCCCACCCCTGAGAGCAGGGTCGGCCGGAAATGCCGAATCTGCCGTGCGCGAACCCGGCAAGGTCGTGTCGTCTCTGGCATCTCCCCGCCAGCCCCAAGCGGCGAGCGCTCCGCTTTCCAGCACCCGGTCCCTGTCGACCGCATCGAACATGCTGGCTGCACCTGCACCCAGCCCAAGGTAGGGTACCCCCGTCCAGTAGCTGGTGTTGTGCCGGCTCTCGCATCCCGGCAGAGCATAGTTGGAAATCTCGTAGCGCTTGAATGGCTGCGGCTCGACTGCGCCAAGAAAGGATGCGGCCGCCAGCATGTCGGCCGCCTGCTCGTCCTCGTCGACATCGGGAAGATCGCCCGCCTCGATCGCACGCTCGAACGGCGTGCCCTCCTCGATGGTGAGCGGATACACGCTCACATGGTTCACGCCGGCAGCCACCACGTCGCCAATCGAGCGCAGCATACGGGCGCGCATCGCCGAGACCACACAGTCGCTCGTCTCCCCCGGCTCATGCGGCACTCCCATGATCCCGCAGATAATGTCGGCGGAAACTTTGGGGGCGTACTCCCCCGCCACACGCAGCGCCTCGAGTGCCTGCGCGCCGCTATGCACGCGACCAAGCAGGCGCAACGTGTCGTCGTCGGTGCTCTGCACGCCAATCGAGAACCGATTGACCCCCAGCCGCGACACCGCCGAAGCGACCTCCTCGTCAAAGGAATCGGGGTTGGCCTCCATGGTGAACTCCACAACCTGCGAAAGGTCGACGCGCTCGCCCACTGTCTCCAGCAGCCGACGCAGCCGCGCCGCGCCAACAAAGCTCGGCGTTCCACCGCCTATGTAGATCGTGCGAACACGATCGAGAAGCCCAGCACGCCCGGCCAGCTCAACAGAGAGCACCAGCTGCTCGAGGTAGTCGTCGATGCGAGCCGAATCCCGCGGCACAGCGTTGGTGGGAAAGTCGCAGTACGCGCACCGCTTCACGCAAAAGGGAATATGCAGGTAGAGTCCTTCGAACGGCCTGTTCATCGGCATGCTCCGCATAGGCCGAGAAGAGTCGCAACGGCAGCCCTCAGCGGCATACGCCTGCCCGAATCCGCACGAAGCCGCGACACTCACTACAGCTCGCCGCCGTCGCGCGCCGCAGCCGCGTAGCCATGCTCGAGCGCCTGCTCCCATATGTAGTCGAAGAAGCGCTCGAAGTCGTCGAGGGTCACGCATTCGACGACCTTGCCCCGCAGAGCCGAGGCACCAGGCGTGCCCTTGAAGTACGGCATGAAGTAGTTGCGCATGTGCACCACGGTGCGCGGATCGCGCTGGGCCAGCATCCTCGTGTGCATGCGGGCCACGTGCAGGCGCTCCTCGAGCGCAATTGGAGCGGGCTGCCAAACGGCAAGCTCCTCGGCGCCCGCGCCCGCAGCACGCAGCTGCAGCAGCTCGGCGGTTTGCGCGAAGATCCACGGGTTGCCCTGCGCCCCTCGCGCGACCATCGCGGCATCGGCTCCCGTGGAATCGAGGCAATCCACGACGGCGCGTGCGCTCATGAGGTCGCCGCTGGCGATCGCAGGCACGCTCACCGCGTCCTTCACCCGGCGCACGATGTCCCAATCGGCCTGCCCATGGTACATATCGGCAGCATAGCGGCCATGCACGCACACCGCAGCGGCACCCGCCGCCTCCATCTGACGCGCAAACTCAACTGCCGTCTCGTCGCCACGGGCATAGCCGCGGCGGAACTTCGCCGTTACCGGCACCCGCGACGCCTCCACCATGCGCGACACGATCTGCGCCGCGAGCTGTGGAGTTTTCATGAGAGCCGAACCCTCGCCCTTGCGCACGACCTTGCGGGCGGGGCAGCCCATGTTGATGTCGATCGCCGCGAGCGCATCGCCCATCTCGTCGCACAGCATCGCCGCCTGATGCGCCATCACCGCAGGGTCGTTGCCGAAGAGCTGTACCACCACAGCGCCCTCTTCTTCGGACACCGCAAGGTACTCGGCAGTCTTGTCGCTGCCGTGCTCGAGGCCCTGCGCCGACACCATCTCGGTATAGGTGAGACCCGCGCCCATGCGCTTGCAGATGGCACGGTAGACCACGTCGGTCCAGCCCGCCATGGGAGCCAGCAAAACGGGATTGCACTCGATGAGCTTCGCGAAATCGGCAGCACTCGCAGCCGCGCGTTCACCGGCCACGGCTAATCGTCCACCTCGAGAATCGCCATGAACGCCTCTTGCGGAATCTCCACGTTGCCGATGGCCTTCATGCGCTTCTTGCCGGCCTTCTGCTTCTCCAGCAGCTTGCGTTTGCGCGAGATGTCGCCGCCATAGCACTTGGCCAGCACGTCCTTGCGCTTGGCCTTCACGTTGGTGCGCGCGATCACCCTGCCGCCGATGGCCGCCTGGATGGGCACCTCGAACAGCTGCCTCGGGATCACCTCTTTGAGCTTGCTGGCCAGGCTGCTGCCGCGCCCATAGGCCTTGTCCTTGTGGATGATGAAGCTCAGCGCGTCCACCGGCTTGCCCGAAATGAGGATTTCGAGCTTCACCAGCTCCGATGGCTCGTAGCCCTTGAACTCGTAGTCCAGCGTGGCGTAGCCCTTGGTGCGGCTCTTGAGCTTGTCGAAGAAGTCGAGGATCAGCTCCGACAACGGGATGGTGAGCTTGATCTCCACGGTGTTGGTGGAGAGGTACTGCATGTTGTCCACGGTGGCGCGATGATCGATCGAGACCTCCATCACGGCGCCCACGTAGTCGGGCGGCACCAGCACCGATGCCGTGAGGAACGGCTCCTCGATATGGTCGATCGAAGCTGGGTCCGGGTAGTCTTTGGGCGAGTGGATCTGCAGCATCTGCCCGTCTTTGAGGTACACCTTGTACTCCACGCTGGGCGCGGTGGCGATGAGGTCCAGGCCGAACTCTCGCTCGAGCCTCTCCTTCACCACCTCCATGTGGAGCAGCCCTAGAAATCCCACGCGGAAGCCGAAGCCCAGCGCGTGCGAATTCTCGGGCTCGTAGACCAGGGCCGCATCGTTGAGCGAGAGCTTGTCCAGTGCGTCGCGCATTGCGTTGTACTGGTCGCCCTCGATGGGGAAGAAGCCCGCGTACACCATGGGCTTGACGTCTCGGTAGCCCGCCAGCGGCTCGTCGGCACCGTTCTTGGCCAGCGTGATGGTGTCGCCCACCTTCACCTGCGAAGGGTCCTTGAGACCCGTGACCAGATAGCCCACCTCGCCGATACCCAGCGACTCGCACGAGGTCTCGCTGGGAGTGCGCACGCCCACGTCTTCGGCAAGCGCCGTGGTGCCAGTGGCCATCATGCGCAGCTGCTGGCCCTTGCGCACCTCTCCGTCCACGATGCGCACCAGCGCCACGACGCCGCGATACGGGTCGAAGTAGGAGTCGAAGATCAGCGCCTTGAGCGGGGCGTTTGCATCGCCCTCGGGAGCCGGGATCTGGTAGACGATGGCCTCCAGCAGGTCGTGGATGCCCTCGCCCGTCTTGCCCGATGCCAGCACGGCATCGTCGGCGGGAATGGCCAGGCCCTCCTCGATCTCGTCCCTCACGCGGTCGGGGTCGGCGGCTGGCAGGTCGATCTTGTTGATGAGCGGGATAATCTCCAGGTTGGCGTTCATCGCCATCGATGCATTGGCCACCGTCTGCGCCTGCACGCCCTGCGTGGAGTCGACCACCAGCACCGCGCCCTCGCAGGCCGCGAGCGACCTCGACACCTCGTAGGCGAAGTCCACATGGCCTGGGGTATCGATGAGGTTGAGATGGTAGGTCTGGCCGTCGTCGGCCCTGTAGATGATGCGCACCGGCTGCGACTTGATGGTGATGCCGCGCTCGCGCTCGATGTCCATGGAATCGAGCATCTGGTCCACCATGTCGCGCTCGGCCACAGTGCCCGTAGATTGCAGGATGCGGTCGGCGATGGTGGACTTGCCGTGATCGATATGCGCGATGATGGAGAAGTTTCTAATGTGTTGTGAATCCATACCGTAGATATTAGTGCATGCCCGCCGCTTTGCGGCGAAGCCCTCCGCGCACACGCGGCGGGCGGGCACGAGCTGGGCGTGCGGTCGCAGCGTGCGCCGGCGGCAGCGCACCTGCGCAACAAAAAGAAAGGCCGGCCCGGAGAGAAGATTCCGAGCCGGCTTTCCCCAATACCTTCGAGCCGTCATGTTGGCTGCGGCTCAAACGGGGAAGCTGCCGCGTGCAGAGCAGCTTCCCCGTGGTGGAGGGCTAGATGTTGCTAGACGCTAGGTGCCATGCACCAACCTGATGCTTAAGCCTTGATGGTCTTGCCGTTGTCCTTCTTGACGATCTTGAGCAGGATCAGCGAGATGATCGTGCACAGGATGCCCATCACGGCGGCGTAGCCGAACACCATCATGTAGCCGGTGGTTCCGGCGTAGGAGTCGATCCACATGCCGGTGAGGGTGAGCAGGAACACGTCGGGCAGGTAGCCCAGGGTGGACATGATGCCCGAGACGCGGCCCGTGATCGACTCGTCGATGTTGGCCTCCGAGATGGTTGAGAAGTAGAGGCTTCGGATGGTGTACACGAGCATGACGCCGACCATGAAGTTGATCAGCACGGCCACGAGGGCAGATGCCTCGGCCGGGATGAAGAAGAACGCGCAGTAGCTGATGGCCAGCAGCACGCCCGCGCCGCCGATGACCTTGAGGCGCGAGTGGATCTTGTCGGCCAGGAAGCCGCCGGCGATGCCGCCGAGGCCCTGCATGCAGTAGCGGATGCCGCCGAGGTTGGCGGCGTCGGTCTCGCTGAGGCCGCAGAACGTGACCGCGTAGGTGTTGACGTAGCTCATGAGCGCGTAGACGCTGTAGGCGGTGAAGATGATGGCCACGAGCAGCCAGACCCTGGGAATCTTGAAGCACTTGACCATGCCCAGCAGCAGCTGGCCGATGGGCTCGGACTTCTCGTCGTCGTTGCCCTTGGACAGGATGATGAAGCCGATGATACCCAGCACGATCAGAAGGATGGCGCAGAACCTGATGGCCCAGGTGGCTCCGTCGATGCCGTCGGCGAACTGGCCGTAGATGAAGGCCATCACGAACACGAGGGCGGCGTTGAGGAAGCCGCGCAGGCCCTCCTGCAGGCCGTAGAGGCGTCCCTGCTCCTCGGGCGTGCCGAGCATTCGCACGGCCTTGATCACCGAGCTCCAGAACGTGAGCACCGTGGTGAGGCCCATGAGGGCGAAGATGATGCGGCAGGCCTCGTAGCCCGGGAACGTGGAGAACCACAGACCCAGCAGGCCCGTGGACACCAGCGAGAAGGTGATCATGAGCCTGGGCGGGAACTTGTCGGCCACGATGCCGCCGAAGAGGTAGGCCGGGGTGGCCACGATGGCGTACCACGCCGTGAGCGAGCCCATCTGGGCGTTGGTGAGGTTCATCGCGGTCTGGATCGGCACGTAGAACGACTCCCTGATGTAGGGGAGCGTGAAGATGAACGCCGGCGCGCATGCCAGCAGCAGCAGCGTTCCGTACTTCTTTACTGCACTCATTCGAACTGCCTTTCTGTGTTTAACGTCCCGGCTCCCCATCGGAAGCGCGGGACCTCCCTCCTTGCGCCCCGGGCGCGCGGGCGGTCACCCTCCGAGTCCCGTTCCGCGCGCCTCCGGCGGCGCCTTTTGCTATTTCGTAGCGGACATGCGGGCCTAGATCCTGGCCATGTCCTCTTCCTTCATACCGATGCGCTTGATCACGGCATCGAGCTTGGCGCGGGTGTCGGGGTCAAGCTCGGGCACCACGTTGTTCTCGAGCAGGTAGTCGATCCTGGCGTGGATCGAGTCGTTCAGCTCGTCGACGGGGTTGCCGGCCGCGTTCTTGTGAAGCGAAACCTGCGGAGTCCACGGGTCGATCCTGCAACGCTCGGCGGTGTGGTCGGTGGTGAGGAACGACTCTCCGTCCTCGATGACCTCCTGAATCACGTCGAAGGCGAGGGCGTCCTCGTCGCAGGGCATGTCGGAGAAGTAGTACTTCATGCGGGTGAAGGTCTCGATGTCCATGATGAACTTCTCGTAGCTCACGTAGAGGAACGACTGCAGCGAGCCGGTTGCATGCATCATGAGGTTGGCCTTCTCCGAGAACGCCTCGAAGAAGTTGATGCCGCTCTCCACGCCGGCCTGCGCGTTGAAGCCCGCCGCGTCGGACATTCCGCCGCCGCTGCGGCAGGGCAGGCCGTACTTCTTGGCCATGTAGGAGCCGTAGCGGGCCTCCATGTTGAAGCCGGGGCAGCAGTTGGACACTGCCATGCTCGACATGTCGGACACGGTTCCGGCATAGGTGTAGATGAGCGGGGTGTGCGGACGCACGAGCTGTGCGTACACGTTGAGTCCCAGAACCTCGGCGTTGGCCACCGAGATATTGCCTGCCAGCGAGATAGGTCCGGTGGTGCCGGCCATGGGAGCGGGGCCGATTGCCAGCGGCTGGCCCTTGAGAGCGCTCTCCCTCACGGTCTCGCTAGCGTTCTGCGGCACGCCAAGCGGGGCGATCGGCGAGATGAGGTTGATGGTGCAGGGGAAGTCGGTGATGTCGCGACCGAACACGATCTCGACCATCTCGAAGATATTGTCGGCAACCTGGCCGTCGCCGCAGATGGAGAAGAAGGTCTTGTCGGAACGGCACAGCGTGGCGTATGCCATGATCTCGGCCGAAATGGCTGCGTCGATGTCGTCGGGCTGCACGAGGATGCCGCCGTTGATGCAGAACTCGTCGGATGCCTGCACGATGTCGGCCAGCTTGATGAAGTCGTCGAGCTTGCCGTTGCGCACGGTGCCGTCGGCCTCCACGATGAACGGGCTGCCGTAGCCCGGGGTCATGTAGAGGTCCTCCATGTTCATCTTCACGTCGTACTTGGGGTTGCGGGCGTGGATGGTGAAGTCCTTGGTGGTCACGTCAAGCGCGTCCATGATCTGCTTCTCGGTGAAGAAGGCGCGGCTGCCCTCGACCTTGATGCCCTTGCTGGCCATGAAATCGAGTGCGCTCTGGTCGTCGAAGTGCAGACCCACCTCCTCGAGCAGCCTGAGAGAATTCTGGTGAATCTTCTCTACGATTTCCTCGTCGCGCTTGATTTCTCTTTCGTTTCTCACTGCTTGACCCTCCTTTTGAAGTTTGCCTTCCTAGTCATCATGATTACCTGCTCCCAAAAGAAAAGCCGCTTTCATAGATCATACAAAAGAGGCCTGTTTCCCTTTCGAGCAATCCCCCTAGGATGCCCTCATGATGGCTAAAGCACAAATATTGTAAAAATGCACCTAACCCAGTGATTTTGGCAACCCGAACGCCAAGAGCTTTAGCATATTTGCCAAGTCGATGCTCTCGATTATTCGTTGTTGCTTTGTCATCTAGATTACTTACATAGCTCAATATAGCCATTAGAGATGGCTTGTCAATACTTTGATTGAATTAAATTTAGGGGATTTTAAAATTCCGCGCTATGTGCTGCGGTAATCATGGAAACAAAGGCGATGCTAGCGCGACTCGTTTTCGGGAACGTCGGTGACCTCTAGCAAGGGAACCTCCACGACATCGCGGGAGCTGGAGCTTGAAGACGCGGAGCTGCCGGCAGCGGTGCCGGCGGATGTGGACGACGAGCTTGAGGTCTTGGATCTGCCGCTGGTGTAGGTGCGCTTGGCGGTTGGGCCGTCGTAGCGCTGCGAATACTTATCTTTTGCGGAGCTTTGCGACGAATAGTAGCGCTGGGACGACTGGCTCGTGGAGTAGCCGGTGCCCGACGATCCGTCTTGCGAGTTGCCGCGCATGCGCCTTCCGAGCCTCGAAGCGCCGGCAAAAAGCCAGGAGATTATGACGACGATGGCGATGATGCCCATCACAACGAGGAACAAGAACAGTTTTCCAAGAACGAGGAACATCGTTTCCCTTCGCCGCCCATTGCCAGAACGCCCATCTTCGCGTGCGATGCCCCCACAGGGCTTCGCCACGACCCAAATAGGTGTTTATTATTGCACTCATATGCACGCAATAGCGCGAAGCCCGCTCTTGTTCACGAAACCCACAATTTAGTTGGTCGCCAGCGGCACGGGCAGCGGCGCGGTTCCCCTAACAGCGGGTCTCCGTTGAAATCGACTTGTAGGCCGGACGCATGATGCGCTTGCCCGAGACCATCTCCTCGAAGCGGTGGGCCGCCCAGCCCGCCATGCGCGAGCAGGCGAACAGCGGGGTGAACAGGTCGTCCGGGATTCCAAGCGCGCGGTACACCATGCCGCTGAACATGTCGACGTTGGGGCACACGACCTTGTTCACGCCCTTCTCGGCCATAAGCTCGGGAGTTAGCTCGGCGACCTTCTCCATGAGGGCCAGGCCTGCCTCGCCCTCGGTGCCGTGCAGCAGCCTGTGCGCCTGGCTCCTGCAAATCTCGGCACGCGGATCCGACAGCGTGTACACCGCGTGGCCCATGCCGTACACCAGGCCGGCGCCGTCGAACGCCTCGCCAGCCAGGATCTTGCGCAAGTAGTCGGCCACCTGCCCGTCGTCTTCCCAGTTGCGCACGTGCTCCTTGATGTCGTCGAACATCTGCACGACCTTGATGTTGGCACCGCCGTGGCGGAAGCCCTTGAGCGCGCCGATGGCCCCGGCGTAGGCCGAGTAGGCGTCGGTGCCGGCGGAGGTGAGCGAACGGCAGGTGAACGTGGAGTTGTTGCCGCCGCCGTGCTCGGCGTGGATCATCATCATGATGTCGAGCATCGCGGCCTCGTCGTGGGTGAACTCCCTGTTGGGACGCAGCATCGACAGGAACGTCTCGGCCGTGGATTGCCCCGGCAGATGGCGGTGCATGATCATCGACTCGCCATAGTGGAAGGAGCGCTTGGCGTAGTAGCCCAGCACCGCGATGCGCGGCAGGCGCGATAGCAGCGACAACGCCACCGCAAACTCGTGCTGCGGCGTGATGTCGTCGGGGTTGTCGGGGTCGTAGGCGTACAGGATCGCGACGCAACGCTGCAGCTGGTTCATGATGTTGGTGCTCGGCGTGTTCATGATGTGCTCGGCGGTAAAGCCGTTGGGCAGTTCGCGGCTGGTCTCGATCTGGGCCTTGAGCTTGTCGGACTGCTCCGGGGTGGGCAGGTCGCCCATCATGAGCAGGTAGCAGATTTCCTCGAAGCCGAACCGCCCGCTATCCACATATCGGTTGACCAGGTCGTTGATGTCGTATCCGCGGAAGGTGAGCTTGCCCTCGATGGGCTTCTTGTCGCCCTCGTCCACCACGTAGCCATGAACGTTGCTGATGTTGGTGATGCCCGCCAGCACGCCCGTGCCGTCGGAGTTGCGCAAGCCGCGCTTCACGTCGTACCTGTCGTAGTAGGAGGGGTCGATGGAATTGTGCTCGACGAAATGGTCGGTAAAGGCCTGGGCTTCTCTCTCGTTCATGTGCGTGCCTTTCTATTCAGATCGAAGTGCGGCTTGAAGGATGCGTGCTTTGCCGTCCGATGCGATGCCTGCGAATTGGTGCGCCATGGATGCGCTGCCGAGCCTGATGCGGCGCGCGCGTGCGCTTTGCGTGGCTATTAATGTTATTGCATAGCGATGTTTCCAAATCGTTGCAAACGCGCACTAGCTGGGGAAAGGCACTCGATGGTTGCCCGAACAAGCCGCCAGGTGCTGCTTGACGATGCCGAGTCTTCCAGCAGAGACCCCCGCGACGACCCCCGTGTCGGCATCGCCGGCTTAGGCGAAATCGACCGTGGTTGCACGCTCGCACAGAATGTCGGCGACGCGCACGCTGGGTTCTATGGCGATTGCGCTGTCCCTGCACATGCTGGCGCACACGCCGCACTGCACGCAGCGATCCGGATGCAGGACGAGGCCCGCGACCTTGCGGTCGTCCATGATCTTCTCGATGGCATGTGACCGGCAATAGGCCTCGCAAAGCATGCAGTGGGTACATTTCTGCAAGTCGATAGCGATGCTGGCGAAGACCCTCGTGTCGATGCGCTTGTCGCCGATAGCCTGCAACGCCTGTTCGGGCGAGCCATACGCCGAGATGGCCAGGGCCACCATCGCCCATTGGCAGATGCGGCTTCGCGATGCATCGAGCTTCGAGTTTCCGCCGGCAAAGTCGAAGCCCAGAACCTGCGCGATAGCGGAGTACTTGGAGTCGGCCATCGTCTGCTCGAGCGCAACCGATGCCGCATTGCCGGCTTCGTCGCGCAGCCCCGAAAAGAGCTCCCTTCGAGTGAGCGAGTCAGCGGCACCGTCGCTCGCCGCGGCGGGGGCGGTGCTCTCGCTCGAATAGTCGAGCACCTCGATACGCACCTCGGATCCCACAGCCTCCAGCATCTCGCGTGCATGCTTTACTGCCTGCAGCCATTGCAAGCTCGCGCAACCGCAACCGACCACTTCGCAGGTGGCGCAATCTCCGCTCACCATGTGAATACTGCGCGCTCCCGAGGCGGCAAGCGTCATGAGCAGTGCCTCGTCAACCCTCTGCAAGCATGGCAGCGACACGATCTCGCCGCGCCCGAACGCGCCCTTGCCCAAGCCGGCAGCAGCCAGCGCCTTCTCGCACGCCACCGCAGGATGACCTCCGGTCCGCTCAAGCGACTTCAAACTATCTCGCACCAGGGTCTTCCACTCCAGCCACGTCGACGAGAGCGCCTGCGTGGGACATGCCGCAATGCAGGCTCCGCAATGCATGCACTTCGAGCTGTCGATTTCGACGTTGCTGCGCCCCACCTCGATGGCACCCACGGGGCAAACCGCCGCGCAGCGCGAGCACTCGATTCGCTTGTGCCTCACGCCGCTGCATAGCGCTCTGGCAAACGCGATGTCGTCGGAGAAGTACTTCTCCCCCACTATCGACTTGATTATCTTGAGCGTGTCGACCAAGCTGTCCACCCTGTGCCCGTCTTACGCGAACCTGCGGATGCCCTGCTGCGTGGCCACTGCGTGAAGCGACATGTCGTGCGGATCGCGAGGCAGGCAGCCAAAGTAGTGCTGCTGCTCGAAGAACGTTCCGAAGCACGTCGCGTGGAAGCCCTCGCGGTTCATGTACACGTCGTAGTAGCCGCCGCCATATCCGATGCGAAAACCGCGCTCGTCGAAGGCGAGTCCAGGCACCAGCATGAGGTCGACCTGCGAGGCTTCGAGCACCTCGGAATCGCTTGGAATGCTCGCTATGCCGGCAGGGTCGGCCAAGAACGGGAGCGTCCTGTTGCCTGGCAGAATTTGCAGGGGATCGATGGCCACGAACTCCATCCTGTGGTCGGGCATGGTGATGGGCACAGCGAAAACCTTGCCTAGCGGCAGATGCGTGGCCATGTAGTCGAAGCAAAGCTCGCTGCCAAATGCACAGAATGCCGCAACTACCTTGGCGTTTTGGAACTCGGAGGTCTCCATGATATGCCGGCATGCCTGTTCGGAGGCAGCAGCCCTGTCGGCCGGCGAGATTGACTGTCTGATGGCCTTCATCTGGCTGCGCACCGCTGCCTTCTCCGATAGTGCCGGCACGATGCTCGCTGCCGAAGCCTGCATCTTGCTCAGCGCCTCCAGCGTTCGCGAGAGCGGCAGACCCACCACGTTGTCGTAGTCGCCGTCGACATTCTCGACGAAAGCGCCGGCTGCACCCTGGATGCCATATGCGCCCGCCTTGTCGAAGGGCTCGCCCGTGCTTATATATGTGTCGATCTGCTCGTCGTCGAGCTGCTTGAACGTCACGCGCGTGGTCTCGGCGAAACTCACCTCATTGAGGTCAGAGCCATCTACCACCCCGCTCAAGATGCACACGCCGCTCACCACCCGATGGGCCGTGCCCGAGAGCATCCTCAACATCCTGCGCGCGTCGTCGGCATCCGCCGGCTTGCCCAAGATCTGTTCCTCGGTGCCGTCAGCGATGCCTCCGACAACCACCATGGTGTCGCATGCCACCACCGCGCAAGGGCCCAGGTTGCCCGAGAGCATGTTCGCAGCCGCATGGGCCTTGCGCGAGGCTACCTCGACCGCGGCATGTTCTGCATCCACCGCGGAGTCGACGTCCTCGTCGACGTTGGGCACCAGGCAGCAAAAACTCGCTCCGGCGCGCGCCAGAAGCTCGCGCCTGCGGGGCGATTGCGAAGCCAGAACCAGCCTCGGAATGTCGAGCTGCGCATCGTCAGGTTGCACATCGCTCGACTCCAACGACCCACCGCCAGTCTTTTCATCTCCGCACATATACATATGTACCTTCAGCCGCCTCTCCACAAGTTAGTTTTGCGCTGCTGCCGGCAAGCCTCGCAGATCCGCGCCATTGCCAACCCTTGCGATCGCGCCCAGCCCAGCGCGAGTCTTTGCCACTACGCCGCAGCACATTGCATCGTGTATGCTTCGCTCAATTGTATCTGCAATGACTTCCGCAGTTTGCGTTTTGGAGTTTTAACGTTTCGAAAGCTAAACTTCAAAGGTGGAAATCACGCTGGAAACAACGAGGCGAGCCTCAGGGAGAAAGGCGCATCATGGCCAACGTACGCAAGAAGCAGGTCGATCGAAGCTCGACGAAGGATGCCGCAAAACCGGTCGAGGTTGCGGATCCCAGCGTTTGGATCGAAGGCTCGTTGCGTGTGAAGGTGGCCGAGACCGTGGCGGCGGAGCCCACCGAAGCCGTCGAGGCTGTCGACACGGCGAGTGTCGAAGCAGCTGCTCCCGAAACGGAAGCCGAGGCCGAATCCGCAGATGCTCCCGAGTCGGAAGTCGAACCCGCGGACGTGGCCGACATCGCTCCCGAACCCGAGCCCGAAGCCGACACCGAGGTCGTCACAGCTGCCGACCCCGATGCCGACGACGATATCGCCGCCGAGGGGCTGATCGTCGAGCACGCGCCCGCAAAGCCGCAGCGCCCGAGGTGCACCTTCACCGTGGAAGACAACAACATCGCGGGCACCGCCGGCACCATCTCGGAGCTTCACGACAAGCAGCGCGAGTTCTTCAGGACCGGCACGACCATCAAGCCCGACTGGCGCAAGACCGCGCTGGGCAGGCTCCACTCCCTCATCGACAAATACGAGACCCCGCTCATCGAGGCCATCCACCTCGACCTGGGCATCACCCGATACGAGGCGTACCTAACCGAGCTTGCGCCCGTGCACGCCGAGTTCAAGGTGCTGCGCAAGAACATCGAGAAGTTCTGCAACCCCGGCAAGATGGGCGTCGAGAAGGACCTGCTGCCCGTCTCCTATACCGAGAGCTGGCAGCCGCATGGCACGGTGTGCATCATCAATTCGTGGGAGAGCCCGGTGGCGATGTCCGTGATCCTGATGGCCGAGGCGCTGGCCGCGGGCAACACCGTGGTGCTCAAGAACTCTGGACGCACCAAACGCTGCAACGAGGTGCTGGCGGCGGCACTCGACGAGCTGTTCAAGCCGGAGTACGCGAGGTTCGTGTTCGGCGGGGCCGACATGGACGCGGTGCTGCTCACCACGCATTTCGACAAGTTCTGCTACGTGGGTCCGCGCAAGAACGCCCGCGTGGTGCGCGAGGCCAGCTTGGATGCAAGCGCACCTGCCACCATGCTGCTAGACGGCAACAACGCCTGCTTCGTGGACGCGACCGCCAACCTGGAGTCGGCCGCCGAGAAGATCATGTGGAGCAAGATGCTCCATGCGGGGCAGACCCGCTACACGCCGCACTTCGCGTTCGTGAACGAGAGCGTGCACAAGACGTTCGTGAACCGCACCTTCGCCTACATCGAGCGCATCTACGGCAAGGATCCGATTCACTCCAAGGGCTACCCGCGCATGTTCTCGCGCAGGGAGTTCGACCAGGCGTGCGAGCTTCTGGGCAGCATAGGCTCCAAGGCGCAGATCATCTACGGAGGGCAGCACGACGCGAAGACCCTGCGCATCGCCCCCACCGTGGTGCTGTGCGACTCCATCGACAACCCGCTGTTCAAGAAGCAGATCGTGGGACCTATTCTCGTGGTCGGCACTTTCGAGAGGCCGGAAGAGGCCTTCGAGCGCATCAACCAGCTGCCCACGCCGCCCGCTTTCTACATGTTCAGCTCCGACAAGGAAACCGAGCAGTTCGCGATGCTAAACGTGCAGTTCGGGCAGGGTTGCATAAACGACTGCATGATGCAGATCGCCAACCGCAAGGGTGCCCACTCGGCCACAGGAACCGCAGGCAACGGCACGATCGGCGGCATGCGCGGCCTCGAGGAGTTCGGAACGCGCCGCATCGTGGCGTCGGGCAGCGACGGCTCGTCGCTCAAGGGCTGGCGCAAGACGCCGTTCCCGCTGGAGGGCTACGACAAGGTCAAGAAGGTCTTCAGGTTCTTCACCTCGCAGTAGAGGAAGGGACGGAGCAATCATGACCGACAGCAGCAATCCGCTTTTCAAGCTGGACAGCGACCAGATCGACTACCTGCGCGAAGGGTTCGAAAACGGGCAGCGGACAATGGCTGCGGCTGCCGCACGCGATGCCGATGCAGTCTACGAGAGTGTGGCCCCGGCGGGTGCCGATGCGACTGCCGGCGAGCTGCTGCAAGACGAAATTGCAAGCGGGCAGTTCTTCATCCGCTCTCCCTACCTAAGCGACGTGGACCGCATCCTCAACAACCCGTTCTTCAAGCGCACCTTCGACAAGACGCAGGTGTTCTCGCTGTTTGCCAACGACGACCTGTCGCGCCGCGGATTCCATATCCAGCTGGTTGCGCAGACGGCCAAGAAGATTGGAGCGGCGCTGCGCCTCAATCTCCCCCTGATCGAGGCGATAGGCCTAGGTCACGATGCTGGCCATACCCCCTTTGGACACGAGGGAGAGCGCTTCCTCAACGCAATCTACCATGAGCGCACCGGACGATACTTCAACCACAACGTGCACAGCGTGCGGGCGCTTCGAAGCGTGGCGCCTTGCAACCTGTCGCTGCAAACCTACAACGGAATCCTGTGCCACTGCGGCGAGAACAACTTCGCAACCTACTCGCCAAGTCCATGCCCGAGCTTCGCCGACCTCGACCTGCTGCTGGAAGAATGCTACACGCAGGAGGGGCGCAGCAGCTGTCTTCGCCCCAGCACGCTCGAGGGTTGCGTGGTGCGCATCAGCGACATATTGGCCTACCTCGGCAAGGACCGCCAGGATGCCATCAGCGCCGGGGTACTGGACAAATCGCAGTACGAGTTCGACAGCTTCCTCGGGTCCACCAACAGCGAGGTCATGGCCAATGTTACGCTCAACATCGTGAAGAACTCGATCGGGCGCGACTGCATCTGCATGGACGAGGAGGTTTCGGACGAGATCCGCAGACTCAAGAAGGGCAATTTCGCGGGCGTGTACGACTACGACTCCGCAACGGGCGGCAAGCTCGAAAACATCGTGCGTCCCATGATGTCCGAGATGTACCAGCGCCTGCTGACCGACCTCGAGCGCGGCGACGAAAGCTCGCTTATCTTCGAGCATCATGTGCACGCGTGGTTCGTCGAGCATCGCAATCCGGGCTATGCCGATCACACTTCGCACGACGACATCGTGTGCGACTTCATCGCCTCGATGACCGACGACTACTTCGTGGAGCTGTACCGGCACCTGTTTCCCAACGATCCAAAGAGCCATGCCGACCTATATGTGCCGTATTTCGACTAAGCGCGGCTACTCGGCGGCTCTAGTGGTGTACGCGGGCATTCTTCACAATAAACACATATAGAATCTGCGCTTGCGCGTTGTTTTGCCCGTCGGGCAAAACGGCTGCGAGACCGTCTGCGCGCAAGCGGATTTCCCGCATCAAGCACATCGCATGAACACCCGGCGCGTCCGGGCATGCCAATTCGACTGGAGTGAGCATGAGCAGCAACGACATGATCGTACTCATAGTGATTGCCGTCTACATCATCGGAATGTTGATAGTCGGCTTCTACTTTGCCAAGCGATCGAACGAGTCGTCCGAGAACTACTTCCTGGGAGGCAGGCAGCTGGGTCCGTGGGTCACGGCGCTTTCGGCCGAGGCCTCCGACATGAGCGGATGGCTGCTCATGGGCCTGCCCGGCGTGGCCTACTTCTGCGGAGCCAGCGAGGCCATGTGGACGGGCATCGGCCTTGCCATCGGCACCTACCTCAACTGGCTGCTGGTGGCCAAGCGCCTGCGCAAGTACTCCGAGAAGGCCGGCAACGCCATCACCGTGCCCGCGTTCTACTCCAACCGCTTCGGCGACAAGAAGAACATCCTCATGACGGTGTCGGCACTCATCATCCTGCTGTTCCTCTCCGTGTACGTGGGCAGCTGCTTCGCCACTTGCGGCAAGCTCTTCTCCAGCGTGTTCGGCCTCGACTACGGCGTGATGATGATCGTCGGCGCGCTCGTCGTGTTCATCTACACCTTCTCGGGCGGCTATCTCTCGGTGTGCACCACCGACCTCATCCAGGGCATCCTGATGTTCTTCGCGGTGATCATCGTGTTCGTGGGCACCGTGGCCTCCGTCGGAGGCATCGACAACGCGATCGCGTTCCTGTCCGACATCCCGGGATTCCTCAGCGCGGTGCAGAAGGCCACGCCCGTGGTCGACGCCAGCGGAGTCCAGCAGGTCGTTGGCGGCCAGCCCGTGTTCGGCGAAGCCGCCGACTTCGGCCTGATCACCATCATCTCCACCCTGTCGTGGGGTCTGGGCTACTTCGGCGTGCCGCAGGTGCTGGTGAGGTTCATGGGCATCGACAACCCCGACAACATCAAGAAGTCGCGTCGTATCGCCATCATCTGGTGCGTTATCTCGCTCACGCTGGCCATCAGCGTCGGTCTGCTCGGCCGTGCGCTCATCCCCACCGAGCTTCTCACCAGCAGCAGCGCCGAGACCATCATCATCGCGGTGTCCAAGATGCTGCTGCCGGCGTTCCTCACCGGCATCGTGGTTTCGGGCATCTTCGCCGCAACCATGAGCTCGTCGGACTCCTACCTGCTCATCGTGGGCAGCTCCGTGGCCGACAACATCTACAGGGGCGTGTTCAACAAGGAGGCCACCGACAAGCAGATCATGTTCGTGAGCCGTGTGGCCCTCATCGCGGTCACCGTGTTCGGCATGGTGATCGCCAGCGACCCCGAGTCGTCGATCTTCAGAATCGTGTCCTACGCATGGGCCGGATTCGGTGCCGCGTTCGGCCCGATCACGCTGCTTGCGCTGTTCTGGCGCAGGGCCAACCTCAAGGGTGCGCTCGCCGGCATGATCACCGGCGGTCTCGTCGTGATCGTATGGAACATCCTCGAGGCATATGTGGGCGGAATCTTCACCATCTACGAGCTGCTGCCCGGCTTCCTGCTGGCACTGGTGGTCAACGTGGTGGTGAGCAAGCTCACCGAGCCTCCTTCGGACGAGATCCTCGAGCTGTTCGACCACTACATGGACGACGACTGGCAGCCGGCTGGTGCCGATGAGGCTCCTGCTGCCAGCACGGTGGCGGAAGGCTAGAGCCGTCGCGCCGAGCTTGGCGAGGTGAACAGCATCGGACGATAGGGGCAGGAATGGCGGCAATGGGCAACGGCAAGGCGAAACGCCTTCGCTTCAGGGTTTTGTTGGCAGCTGTGGCTCTTGCAGCGCTTGCGACCGTTCTTGCCGGCGCTGGCTGTGCGAGCGGAGAGCTTAGCACCAGCGAGGTGGATGTGTCCAACATCGCCGATACGCAAGCAGCGGAATCGACTTCCGGCGGAGATGCCGCTGCTGACGATGCCAATGCGTCTGCCGAGGCGAGCAAGCCCGACATCACCGAGATGTACTACGACGACTTCCAGCATGGCGACAAAGGCGCTGCCTATCAGAAGTACATCGTGCTCCACGACACCGAGGGCGGTGGCACTCCCGAAGGCGTTGTGTCTTCGTGGGAGAACAACGGCAACCTCATCGCCGCGCATTTCGTGATCGGCAAAGACGGCCACATCGTGCAATGCGTGCCCCTCGACAAGATCGGGCATCACGCAGGCTGGGGCAGCGGAGATGCCAATTCGCGCTTCGGCATCGAGGAAGACGGCCGTGACGACCTGCTCGGGCAAAAGCCAACCAGCCACTATACCGACTATGGGATGAATGCGTGGTCGGTTGGCATCGAGATGATCCACATCGGAGGCGAGGGGGATTATCCCGAAGAGCAGCTCGAGGCCCTAGACTCGCTGATTGCATACATCGATGCATATTATGGAGGCAACGCCGGCGAGATCATCGACCACAAGATGTGGCGCGAGGGCAACTCCGACACGAGCGAGGAGTTCGCAGGCTATCTTGCCAATTACCGCGACCACAAAACTCACGATTAGCAACTGAGCCGAGATATCGCGGTTGACATGCTACAGCAAATTGGTACTCTATAGGCATCATATGAACAGTTGCTCATATGTACACGTAAGAAAACGAGTGCCGCTGCAATGGGTTTCGGCACTGGCGAACACGGGAGGCCCCAGATGCGCAAGACCATCAAGCTCGACGGAGAAATCTGCCCCAACTGTGCTGGCAAGATCCAGGCCAAGATCGAGGGGCTCGACGGCGTGAACAGCGTGAGCGTGAACGCCCTCACGCTCAAGTTCATCCTCGATGCAGAAGATGCAAAGTTCGACGACCTGCTGGGACAGTCTGTGAAGATCTTTGCCGACGTAGAGCCCGACTGCGAAGTGCTGGTCTAGCATCCAGCTCGCCGCAAAGTCCGCGTCACGGCCACACTTCGAGGAGCTTGCGATGAACAAGAAGCAGAAGAGGAAGCTAAAGCGCATACTGTTGGCGCTCGCGTTGTTCGTGGTGTTCGAGCTGCTGCAGCTCACGGGACTCTATGGGCTGCAAGTCGGCACCGGAGCCGGCGCGTCCTTCCCGCTGGGACTGTGGATCGAGTTCGTCCTCTTCCTCATCCCCTATCTCATCGCAGGCTACGAGGTGCTGGGCAAAGCCTGGCACGGCATCGTGCACAGGCAGCCCTTCGACGAGAACCTGCTCATGACCATCGCTACGATCGGCGCATTCGCGCTGGTGCTGTTCCCCAACGCCGAGCCGCACATGGCCGAGGGCGCAGCCGTGATGCTGTTCTACCAGGTAGGCGAGCTGTTCGAGAGCTACGCGCTGGGCAAGACCCGCAAGTCCATCGCCGCGATGATGGACATCGCACCCGACCACGCCAATGTCGTACGCGACGGCGAGCTGGTCGAGGTCGATCCCTCCGAGGTGGCACCCGGCGAGCAGATCGTTGTCAAGCCGGGCGAGCGCATCCCGCTCGACGGGCGCGTGGTCGAGGGCAGGTCGCAGGTCGACACCGCTGCGCTCACGGGCGAGTCGGTTCCGCGCGTCGTGGAGAGCGGCATCGAAGTCATAAGCGGATGCATCAATCTCACCAGTCCCATCACGGTCGAGGTGCTCAAGCCCTACGGCGAATCCACGGTCCAACGTATTCTCGAGCTGGTGGAAAACGCCGCTGAGAAGAAGGCCCGCACCGAGAACTTCATCACCCGCTTCGCGCGCTACTACACACCCATCGTGGTTGTGGCTGCGCTGCTCATCGCGGCGCTCACCCCACTGGTTACCACCATGTCGTGGAGCGACTGCATCCTGAGCGCGCTGGTGTTCCTAGTGGTGAGCTGCCCGTGCGCCCTCGTAATCAGCGTGCCGCTCTCGTTCTTCGGGGGTATCGGCGCCAGCTCGCGGCTGGGCATCATGGTCAAGGGATCGAGCTACCTCGAGGCGCTTGCCTCGGTCGACACCGTGGTTTTCGACAAGACCGGCACGCTCACCAACGGCACCTTCAACGTGGTGGCCGTGCATCCTACCGAGGGCGTGGAGCCCGACCTGCTGCTGTCGTATGCGGCGCATGCCGAAGCGTTTTCGGATCACCCGATTGCAGTGTCGATCAAGGAGAGCTTCAGCGGAGTAATCGACAGCACGCAGATCGAGCATGTTGAGGAGGAGAGCGGTCGCGGAGTGCTGGCAACCGTAGGCGCCCACCAGATCGCGATTGGCAACGGCACGCTCATGGCCGAGGTAGGAGCGCTGTTCCACGACTGCGAGCTGGTTGGAACTGTGCTGCACGTTGCGCTTGACGGCGAATACATCGGTCATATCGTAATCGCCGATGCGGTGAAGGAGGATGCCGCCGCAACAATCGATGGCTTGCATCGTGCAGGAGTGAAGAAGACCGTGATGCTCACCGGAGACCGCGAAGAGGTAGCAGCGGCGGTGGCGGAGAGCCTGGGCATCGACGAGTTTCACGCGCAGCTGCTACCTGCCGACAAGGTCGCGAAGGTCGAGCAGCTTCTTGCTCAGTCGACTGTGCATTCCGGCGGCAAGCAGAAGCTCGCCTTCGTGGGCGATGGCATCAACGACGCACCGGTGCTCATGCGTGCCGACGTGGGCATCGCCATGGGCGCGATGGGGTCCGATGCCGCAATCGAGGCCGCCGACGTGGTGCTCATGGACGACAAGCCCTCCAATATCGCCCGCGCCATCGGCATCGCACGCAAGACCATGGGAATTGTGCGTCAGAACATCGTGTTCGCGCTCGGGGTCAAAGTTGCCATCATGGTGATGGCCCTTCCCTTCATCGGCATCGCCACCATGTGGCTGGCAGTGTTCGGCGACGTAGGAGTGTCGGTGATAGCGATCCTAAACGCGATGCGAGCGATGCGCGTCACGAGGTAGCGGTTGACATTCGGCTTCGAGTGCACCACAATGATGGTGCCGGCAAGCCCGTGAACTCACCACGGGCGGCGCGGGTTTTTAGATCGGGCGGTAGGCGCAACTACCGCCCAACTTATTTCTCACCTTCGTCATCCGTCCGCGACTCGTGCCCCCTTCCTTTTACAAGGCCGAGAACCAACTCCACGATCGTAGCCAAAGCAGCTGCGTCGATTAGAATTCTTTCCAGCATGTCTAGAAAAACAACAGACATAGCGACCACTTCCTTTCGTAAAAGAGAAGCGCCGCCCGCGACGGACTTGCCGGACACGCCGCGATTGTACACGAAACGAAAATTTCGCGTGAGCGTTTTTCGGAATGCGGTTCTAACTCTGGAGAATCAACGCCAGCGGTCGTGCTAGAGCATCCTTATTCTCTGTCCGTTCCAGAGGGTCACCTTCGGGATCTTCACGTGAACCGGAGCCTGCGCGGCAGTGGAGCTGGCAGAGCTTGCTGCGCTGGACGAATCCGCGCTGGTCGATTCGGAGCTGCCAGTAGAACTTGCGCTGCCGGACTGGCTACCGTCCGAGGCCTGCGCCGCGCTGCCCGAGTCCGCTTGAGCGCTCGACGTGCCGGAATCGGCCTCGTAGGCAGGTGCCGCAGATGCGTCGGCCGCGATGACGGCATCCTCGGCACCCTCGGCCTCGCTGCTGGCATCGGCCTCGTCGCCGGAGCCGGCCGCCTTGTACACCGCAACCACGTTCACGTCGTTCTGCGGCATGTCGAACGTCAGTTCCTCGTTGTACTTGGTCTCGTCGTTGATGTAATCCTCCACGGGGTAGAGGCCCGTCGTGGCCTCTGCGTCCCAGTAGGCGAACTCCTCGCCCTCCCCGCCGCTGCCGGCGTGCACCGTTATGGTCGTGCCCTGCTGGGTGCGGTCGGAGTTCTGGCCGTTGACGCTCACGTTGAACAGGACGTTGCGGTGGCGCTGCCACAGGTCGCCGCCGTGGTCGTCGCCATGGCTCACGTAGTAGCCGTCGAGATCGATGAAGTAAGCCCCGTAGGCGTAGGTCGTGACGTGGTCGCCGATGCGCTGGTCGCCGATGATGCCGGTGCGGATCCCCACCTTCGACCCGAGGTCCACGCCGCCGGTGATGTAGGCGCTGGCGGTGTTGCCCACGTTGGCGCTGAGGAACAGGTCGTCGTCGGAGCCGTTCTTTCCGCGGGTGTTGCCCCGAATGATGCACTTGCCGGTGAGACCCAGGTCGTACTTGTATCCCACGAACACGCCGCCGCCCTCGTAGTTCTTGCCGTCGTCGTTGCACACGTTGCCGGTGATGGCGCAGCTCATGATGTGGTTGTCGTCGTTGCACACGTACACGCCGCCGCCGTCCTCCTTGGCGGTATTGCCCGTGATCGTGCACTTGACCACGCCGGTGCTCTCCTGGTCGAGGTAGATGCCGCCGCCATCCACATAAGCAGTGTTACCGGTGATGGCGAGGTTCTGGACGAGACCCTCGTTGGACCCGGCATCGGATGCAGTGTAGATGCCGCCGCCATCGTTGCCGCACGAATTGCCATTGATGGTGGCCTTGCCGTCTTCGGAGCTGAGGCTGAAGAAAGTGTCGTCGAAGAACACGCCTCCGCCGTTGTTCTGGGCATAGTTGTTGGAGATGGCGGAGCCGTTCTTCATGTTGACCTTGGTGTTGTTGTCTTGCGAGCAGATGCCGCCACCGTTGTAGCCATAGTTGTTTTTGATGAAGCTATTGTCCATGTTGATGGTCACGTTGTCTTTCCATGCCGTGATGCCGCCTGCAGCTTCATCGCCGCAGCCGTTGTACTCGACGCTGGCTTCGTTCTGGAGATTGACTGTGCAGCCCTCATCGGCAACGATTCCGCCCGTCCTGTCTCCAGTGTTTCCTCCCACGACCACGTTGTCGAGGGTAAGAACGCTGTTGGCATCCATCACGACTCCGCCTGCAGAGTAGGAGTACTTGCGGCGGTCTTCGGCCTTGTTGCGGCCACCCGTTACCAAGCCGCCGGTAACGACCTGCACGTCGGTCGTGTTCTCCTTGCCATCGGTGTAGCCCTTGTAGGTGAGCCTGGCAGAAAGGCCCGACATGAGCGTGAGGTTGGAATGGCTCTTGAGGCGGATGACCTCGAGGTTGCCATTGTTGCTGATCCGGCAACCGTTCATGTCGATGGTGATCGACTTGTTGGCGGCGATGGTCAGAGTGCTGTTGAGGTTCCAGTCAACGTCCATGACGATGACCTTGCCTTCGTATCCGGCGTTGATGGCCTCGTCGATCGAGTAGTAGTAGTCGTCGATATGGGTCTCCGATTCGTTCATCGTGTGAGCCACCACGGTCTGCTCGTCGGCGCGCGCTTGGGCAGGCGCCGACGAGCACCACGCCACGGCGATCAGCACAGTCGCAAGAAGCAGCATCCCGGGAGCTGCCCACCATCTTAAAGTGCCTCTCGTTTTACCCATAACGCGCTCCCTTCTATCTGCTCTCGCTTCTCATTCGCATTAGTTATGAATCAGGCATATCCCCCGCGTCGAAACCACCAACCCAGTTTAATTGAATTTGCTATGGACCGCAGCCAGGCCGTTAGTCGTGGTGACGCTGCCACAGGTCTCCGCCGTGGTCGTCGCCGTGGCTCACGTAGTAGCCACCGAGATCTGCAAAGTACACCCCTTCGGCGTATATTCCAATGTGGTCGCCGATGCGCTGGTCGCCGGTGATGCCGGTGCGGATCCCCACCTTCGACCCGAGGTCCACGCCGCCGGTGATGTAGGCGCTGGCGGTGTTGCCCACGTTGGCGCTGAGGAACAGGTCGTCTGCCGAACCGTTCTTTCCGCGGGTATTGTCCTTGATAACGCACTTGCCTGTGAGGTTCAGGTCGTACCTGTAGCCCACGAACACGCCGCCGCCCTCGTAGTTATCGCCACCGTCGTTGCACACGTTGCCGGTGATGGTGCAGTCCGCGATTTTGTTCTCGTCGTTGCACACATATACTCCGCCGCCATCCTCCTTGGCAGTATTGCCGGTAATGGTGCAGTGGAGCATCTCCGTGTTTTCCTGGTCGAGATAGACGCCGCCGCCGTCGACGCCTGCAGTGTTATCGGCGATCGCGGTATCTACGATGAGACCGTCGTTGTCATCGCTGACGGAGGCTGTGTATACCCCGCCTCCTTCGTTGTCGCAGCTATTGCCATCGATAGAGGCGGTTCTATCTTCGGACATAATCTGAAAGAAAGTATTGTCGAAGAACACGCCACCGCCGTTGTTTGTTGCATGATTGCCCGAGATAGCAGATTTGTTCTTCATGCTGATCGTGGCGCCATCGTCGAGCACGCTGATTCCGCCACCGTTATATCCATAGTTGCTCTTGACGAATCCCTTGTCCATAAGGATGTTCACGCAATTTCCCCACGCCGTGATGCCGCCACCATAGTTTTGGACGGCAACGTTGTGTTCGACGCTGGCTCCGTTCTGAATCCTGATGCAGCAGTCGCCCATGGCAAGAATACCGCCTGCCCTATCGCCAAGGTTGCCTCCCACGACCACGTTGTCGAGAGTGAGGGAGCTATGACCATCCATCATGATTCCTCCCGCAATGTCTTCGTAACGACTGTCGTCGGATTTGCTATAGCCACCCGATACCAAGCCTCCGGTGGTAACTTCCACGCCTGTCCTACTGCATTTGCCGTCGACGTAACCCTGATAGGTAAATTTGGCAGAAGCACTCGACATAAGAGTGAGACTGGCATTATCGTAAAGGCGGATGACCTCGGAGTGCCCGTAATTGTAAATCTCGTGAGCGTTCATATCGATCGTGATCGACTTGCCGTAGGAGATGACCAGCGCGCTGTAGGAGTTCCAATTCGCGTCCATGACGATGGTCTTGCCTTCGTATCCGGCATTGATGGCATCGTCGACCGAGTAGTAGTCGATGCGGGTGCCCGAATCGTCCACCGAGTGTGCCACTATGCCCTGCTCGTCGGCTTGCGCCAGCACGGGCACCATCAGGCACCACATCGCGGCGGCCAGAACAGCAACGAGAAGCGGCAAAACGAGTGCTGTGCTCCTTTTTGAGTTGAATCTTGTGCTGGTCATGACAAGCCCCCTTCTATCTGAACCGGGCTCGCGACACCCACAAATCGGAACCCAGCATGGCTTCTACGTAGAACTTATCATTCAGCATGATTAAATATGCTACAGGTTAGTCTACTTTAGTAGCACTACGAATACATTACCTATTTAGAAGGAAATATGGAGAGCCGAGGTCACAAGTTCAACACATTTGTAGCAAGTGTCGATTTAGACGCACCTTGCTATCCGCTGTGTAAACGGGAAAACCTAACCTTTGAAAACCACCGAACCTAATGGCTATGGCTGTGCTCGTGCGTATGCGCATGCCCATGCTCATGGCAATGCTCGTGCTGGTGCGCGTCGCCGTGCGAGTGCGCATGCTCGTGCGCGGTGCCGTCGCCCACCACGGTAACGATGAGGTCGCCGTTGAGCACGCCCTTGGTGCCCAGCAGGCTGTCGGCAATGCCCCGAAGCACGCTCGAGCGGCCCTTCATCACGATGGTCTCGAGGCAGTTGTGCTCGTCCACATGCACGTGCATGCTGGAGATTATCTCGTCGAAGTGGGCGTGCTGGATGTCGTCGAGCTTGTCGCGCAGGTCGTTGGTGTGATGGTCGAACACCATGGTGAGCGTGGCGAAGATGAACGTGTCCTCGTCCTCCGTCTTCTCCTTCACCAGAGCATCGCGCACCAGGTCGCGCACGACCTCGGAGCGGTTCTTGGCCATGCCGCGTCGCGACGCGTAGTCGTCGAGGCTGGCCAGCAGTTCTTCGGGCATGGTTACCGAGATTCTGGTGAGGTCGCTGCTCATGGCCTACTCCTCCCCCACCGCGAACGTGATCTCGGCCTGGCAGGCCACCTTGCCATCCACCTTGGCCACCGCCTTGCCGTGGCCGATGCCATGGCGCATCTCCTCGATCTCGCAGCGCATCTCCAGCACGTCGCCGGGTACCACCTGCTTCTTGAAGCGGCACTTGCGCACGCCGCCGAAGAACGCGATCTTGCCCTTGTTCTCGGGCAGGCTCAGCACCGCGATGGCGCCCACCTGCGCGAGAGCCTCGAGTATCAGCACGCCGGGCATCACATGCTGTTGCGGGAAGTGCCCGCAAAACCACTGCTCGCCCACCGACACGCACTTGATGCCGCAGGCCCATTGGCCGGGCTCGTAGTCCACGATGCGGTCGACCAGCTGGAACGGGAAGCGATGCGGCAGGATTTCCTGGATTTGGTTGGAGGAGAGGATCCTGGGCTCGCGGGCCTCGGCGGTCTCGGCCTCGGCGGTCTCGGCCGCGGTCGTATCCACGTTTGCTTCGATGTCGCTCATTCGGGTCTCCTTCTCAAACGTATCCAGCTGGCAAATCCCTAGCTTTGCGCCCGCGCCCGGCACGCCCGCCCGACACGAACCCGCTACCTATCCTACTCGACGAAGCGGCCAACAACCACGCTGGCGTTGTGCCCGCCGAATCCCAGGTTGTCGGAAAGCGCGTAGTCGAAGTGAGCTTCCACGCCCTTGTTGGCCACGAGGTTGACCTCGCAATCGGGATCGGGGGTGGTGTAGTTGATGTTGGGCGGCACGAAGCCATCGCGAATCGCCATGAGCGAAACGATGGCTTCCACCGCGCCAGTGGCTCCCAGCATGTGCCCCGTCATCGACTTGGTGCTGCTCACCAGAGGTCCAGCCGTAGCGGCATCATCGCCGAACACGGCGCGAATCGCGGCGGCCTCGGTCTTGTCGTTCATGGGGGTCGAGGTACCATGCGCATTGATGTAGCCGATCTGCGACGGCTCGAGCCCCGCATCGAGCACCGCGTTGCGCATAGAGGCCGCAGCTCCGTCGCCGCAAGGGTCGGGCGCGGTGATGTGGTAGGCATCGCACGTGTAGCCGTAGCCGCACACCTCGCCCAGGATCTGCGCGCCACGGGCACGCGCGTGCTCCAGCTCCTCGAGCACCAGGATGCCGGCGCCCTCGGCGATCACGAAGCCCGAACGCTCCAGGTCGAAAGGCTTGCAGGCCGCAGCGGGATCGTCCACCTCGGCCAGCGCCCTCATCACGGTAAAGCCGCCCACGCCCAGCGGGGTGATGCACGCCTCGGCACCGCCCGCCAGCATCACGTCCACATAGCCGTGGCGGATTGCGCGCATGGCCTCGCCGATGGCGTTGGTGCCGCCTGCGCAGGCCGACACCACGCAGGTGCACTCGCCCTTGAAGCCCTCCTGAATGGCCACGTTGCCGGCCGCGCTGTTGGTGATGGACGCGGGAATGTAGTGCGGCGAGACCCTGTCGAATCCCTTCTCGTGGCCGCGGTCCTGCGAACGCGCGATAAAGTCGAGCGACCCGATGCCCGACGAAATGGCCACGCCGCAGCGATATGGATCCTCGTCGGCGATCTGGATGCCGCTCTGCTCCATGGCCTGCATGGTAGCCACGCGCGCGAAGTGGGTGAAGCGCTCCTGCTTGCGAGCCTCCTGCTTGTCCAAAAACTCGAAGGGGTCGAAGTCCTTGACCTCGCCGGCGATGTGAACCTTCTGATTGCTGGAATCGTAGAGCGTGATCTGTCCGATGCCGTTCACTCCATCCCGGGCGTTGGCCCAGATCTGCTCCACGGTGTTGCCGATGGGGCAGAGCGCTCCCATTCCGGTAACAACCACCCTGCGACGCTCGGTGTTCGTGTTCATCCAAAAGCTCCTATCGTCGTCGGCTCCCCTTAGCCGATTGCTAAACTGCCATTCCGCCATCTACGCACAGCACTTGGCCGGTGATGTACGACGCATCGTCGAGCGCCAGGAAGGCCACGGCCCGCGCCACGTCTCCGGGCTGCCCGATGCGTCCCAGCAGGATCTGCTTCTCGAAGGCGTCTTTGGCCTCCTGCGGCACGTCGCGCGTCATGTCGGTGTCGATGTAGCCAGGCGCCACCGCGTTCACGCGCACTCCACGGCTGGCCAGCTCGCGCGCCGCCGACTTGGTCATGCCTATCACACCCGCCTTGCTGGCGGAGTAGTTGACCTGCCCCGCGTTGCCCATGATGCCCACCACGCTGGCCATGTTCACGATGGAACCCGAGCGCTGCTTGAGCATGATGCGGCTCGCGTGCTTCATGCAGTTGAACGTGCCCTCGAGGTTGACCTTGAGCACCGCCTCGAAGTCGTCGGGCGACATCCTCATCATGAGGTTGTCGCGGGTGATGCCCGCGTTGTTCACCAAGATGTCGAGCGAGCCCAGCTCCTTTTGAACCGAAGTCACCATCTCTTTGGCCGCATCGTGGTCGGACACGTCGGCAGCCACAACCATAGCGCGCACGCCCATGGCGCGGCACTCGTCGGCCACGCCCGCGGCGGCCTCCACGCCGCGCGTGCAGTTCACGGCCACGTTGCATCCGCGGCTCGCCAGCTCGAGGCAGATGGCCCGGCCTATGCCGCGGCTTCCTCCGGTCACGAGGGCGTTCTTGGCCACAGCCTCGTTTGCACCCGCCGTATTCGCATCAACGTTTCCCATGGTCTTAGTCTCCTTGCCGCGCCGGACACGTCGCCGCGCCGCTCTTAAGCCAGCGCCTCCAGCGTGGCCTCGAGGCTCGCGTTGTCGTATACCTGCAGCGTCTGCACCTGCTTGTCGATCTTCTTGATGAGCTTGGAAAGCGACTTGCCCACGCCCAGCTCGACCGTGGTGGTAACTCCGCTCTCCACCATATAGCGCACGCAGTCGTCGAAATGGATGGCCGACTGCACCTGCTGCACCAGCATCTGGGCGATGGTGGCGCCTTCGGCCAGGGGCCTCGCCGTGGTGTTGAACAGCACCGGGAATCGCATGGGGCCAAACTCGGTGGTCTCGAAGCGCTTCTCCAGCGCATCGGCTGCGGGTTTCATGAGCTTGGTGTGGAAAGGCCCGCTCACAGCCAGGGGCATGCAGCGCCTTGCACCCAGCTCCAAGGCGAGCTGGCTGGCCTTGTCGACCGCGGCCTTCTCGCCCGAGATCACGATCTGGTTGGGTCCGTTGAAGTTGGTGATGGCCACGTAGCCCACATCGGCCGCGCCCTCGCAGGCCTGTTCGATGCCCTCGCGGGCAAGGCCGAGCACCGCGGTCATCCCGCAGTCGATGCCCTCGGAGGCGCGGGTCATCTCCTCGCCGCGGAAAGCGGCAAGCTCCACGGCCTTGCGCGACGACAACGCGCCGGCAGCGGCCAGAGCCGAGTACTCGCCCAGCGAAAGCCCGAAGGCCATGGTCGGCTCGATGCCCCTGCTGGCCAGCAGCGCGGTGGTGGCGCACTCGATGGCCACCATGCACGGCTGCGTGTTGCGGGTGTCGGCCAGCTGCTCCTCGGTGCCCTCGAACGCCAGCTCGCGCCAGCGCCCCGTTGGGTCGGCCTCGTCCAGCGCCTCGCGAAACGCCGGCTCGCTATCGTACAGCTCGCGACCCATCCCGGGCACCTGGCTGCCCTGGCCCGCGTAGACGAATGCGCACCTCATGCCAGCACCTCGCCTTCTGCGTCGGCCGCGCCAGAGCCAGCCTCGCCAGCGCCATAGATGCTCGCCATCATCGCGTCAAGCTCGCTGCGCGCACCCAGCGCGTCGCGGTATATCTCCTCAAAGATCTGCGCTGCCGGGCGAATCTCGTGCAGCATGCCCGCAACCTGGCCCGAGATCAGCGAGCCATCGCGGGTATCGCCGTCGATCACGGCCTTGCGCAGCGCGCCGATCATGTAGTGCCCCAAGTCTTCGCGGCTCATGCCCTGCTTCTCGTCCTTGAGGTAGGCGCGCGCCATGTGGTTCTTGAGCTGGCGCACTGGCGAACCCGCGAAGCGCCCGGTCACAGCGGTGTCGCAATCCTTGGCATCGAGGATGGCCTGCTTGTAGTTGGGATGAATGGGGCACTCCTCCGACACCAGCAGGCAGGTACCCAGCTGGGCGCCCACGGCACCGAGTGCCAAAGCCGCCACGAACTGCCGTCCGTTCGCGATGCCGCCCGCGGCGACGACCGGGATCTGCACGGCATCCACGATCTGCGGCACCATGGCCATGGTGGCCATCTCGCCCACATGCCCGCCGCTCTCGGTGCCCTCCGCCACCACGGCATCGGCGCCGGCACGCTCCACACGCACAGCCAGCGCCACCGAAGGCACGACCGGAATTACCTTGATGCCGGCTTCCTTCCACCTGTCGATGTAGGGTCCGGGGTTGCCCGCCCCCGTGGTCACCACGTCCACGCCGCTTTGCGCCACAAGGTCGCACACGTCGGCCACCTGCGGATGCTTCATCATCACGTTCACGCCGAAAGGCTTGTTGGTAAGCTCGCGGCACTTCGCGATGTTGGCCTCCAGCGTCTCCACGTCCATGCCGCCCGACGCGATGATGCCCAGCGCGCCCGCGTTCGACATCGCCGCGGCAAATTCCCCGTTGGAGATGTTGGCCATCGCGCCCTGCATGAACGGGTACTTGGTGCCCAGCAGCTGCGCCAGGTTCTTCTTCTCGCTCATCTTCTCTCCTACCATTCCAGCAAGATGCCCTCGTACACCAAGCCGGCGCCGAAGCACACCATTATTACCTTGTCGCCACGCTTGAGCAGGCCCTTGGCATCCATCTCGGCAGTCGCGATCGCCGAGCTTGCAGCCGAGGTGTTGCCGTACTCCTCGATGTTGGTGTAGCACTTTTCCCGTGGAATGCCCATCTTCTGGTACACGTGCTTGATGATGCGCATGTTGGCCTGATGGAAGATGAAGTGGTCGATGTCGTCGAGGGCCAGCCCCGACTGCTCCAGCAGGTCGTTGATGGCATCGGGAACTGCGGTCACGGCAAAGCGGAAAACGTCCTTGCCGTTCATGCGGATCACGCGGAAATCGTCGCCCGACTTGGGGCTGGCCGAAACCTGGATGGCCTCGATGCCCTTGCGGGTGCCGCCGGTAAAGTAGATGTCGCCCTCCTCGCGCAGGCTCACCACCGCGGCACCGGCTCCGTCGCCGAACAGCACGCACGTGCCGCGGTCGCTCCAGTCGGTGTAGTCGGAGGCGAACTCGCTGGCCACAACCAGCGCCTTCTTGCCCGGGTGCTGCAGCAGCAGTCCGCGAGCCACATGCAGGCTCACCAGAAAGGCGGGGCATGCGGCGTTGACGTCGAACGCCAGCACGTGCTCGGGCAGGTCCATGATGTCGTGGACCGCGCAGGCGTTGGCCGGCGAGAACGTGTCGGGCGAGAACGTGGCCATGATCACGCAGCACAGGTCGTCGGGATCGATCCCGCCGTGGTCCATCGCCTGCTGCGCGGCCTTGGCGGCCATCTGGGCGTTGGTGAGTCCCTCGTTGATGTGACGGTTGTGGATGCCCGTGCGGGGAAAGATCCACTCATCGCTGGTTTCCACTATTTGCGAGAGGTCGTCGTTGGAGACGACCTTGGGCGGGATGTAGAACCCCGTCGATTCGAAGCGAAGAGAGTTCACTGCTCCGCATCCCCTTTCGATTGCATCGATGTCTCGGCCGCGCTGGCAGCGCTCGCATCGCCAGCTGCCGCCGCTGCCGCGACCGCCTCGCCGCAAGCCCCGATGGCGCGAAACTTCTGGTAGCGCTCCTCGGCCAGCGTGCGTCCATCTTTGGGAGCCAGCCGCACGATCTCGGATGCCAGCACCTCGTCGAGCTTCTTGACCACCGCCTTGCACGGAGCCTTGAGCGGAGCCGACCCCTCGGGTATCACGAAGTCGGCGATGCCGTACTGCGCGATGTCGTAGGAGGTGAGCTTCATCACCGCGGCGGCTTCCTTGCTGCGCGATGCGTCTTTCCACAAGATCGCGGCGAAGCCCTCGGGCGACAAGATCGAGTAGATGGCGTTCTCGAGCATGATGATCGAGTTGGCCACCCCCAGAGCCAGCGCGCCGCCGCTGCCGCCCTCGCCGATGAACACCGCGATCACGGGCACGGTGAGCGAGCTGAACAGCTCGATGCTGCGGGCGATGGCCTCGCCCTGGCCCTTCTCCTCGGCTTCGATGCCGGGATATGCGCCCGGGGTGTCCACTATGGTGATCACGGGCCTGCCGAACTTCTCGGCCTGCCTCGCCAGACGTTGCGCCTTGCGGTAGCCCTGCGGGTTGGGCATGCCGAAGTTGTAGCGGATGTTCTCCTCGATGCTCTTGCCCTTGCACTGCGCGATCACCGTTACGGGCACGTCGTGGAAGTACGCGATGCCGCCCTTGATGCTGTGGTCGTCTTTGTCGAGCCTGTCGCCGTGCATCTCCTGGAAGTCGTGGAAGAGCGCCTTGATGAAGAAGTCGGCGTTTGGCCGCTCGGGCGCGCGGGCCAGCTCGACCCTCTTCGAAGGCGGCACCACGACCGTGTTCCACAGGTAGTTCATGCCCTGTGCAACGCCTTGGGCCACGCCCTGCGAAACCCCGGCAGCTCCTGCGGCCACGCCCTGCGCGATCTGCCCCATGAGCTGCGTGGGCGAAGCGGATGCCGCTGCCTCCTCGGCCTGCTGCCTCTGCTCGTCGTCTGCCATGCTACTCACCTCGCCTTGCATGCATGTCGAGCATGAGCGCAAGCCACGGCTTAAGCTCGCCCCTCTTCACGATCGCATCCAGAAAGCCGTGCTCCAGCAGGTACTCCGCACGCTGGAATCCCTCGGGCAGGCTCTGGTTGATGGTCTGCTCTATCACGCGCGGACCGGCGAATCCAATGAGCGCGCCCGGCTCCGACACGATGATGTCGCCCAAGCTGGCGAAGCTCGCCGTTACGCCGCCGGTGGTGGGATTGGTCATCACCGAGATGTAGAGCAGCCCCGCCGCGTCGTGCCGCGCGATGGCGGCCGACGTCTTGGCCATCTGCATAAGCGAGAAGATGCCCTCCTGCATGCGCGCGCCTCCGCTGGCGCTGAAAATCACGAGCGGCAGCTTCTCGGCAGTGGCCTTCTCGATGGCGCGGGTGATCTTCTCGCCCACGGCCACGCCCATGCTGCCCATGAGGAAGCGGCTGTCCAGCACCACCACCACGGTGCGGTGCCCGCCCACAAGGCCCACCGCGCATCGCACGGCCTCGGTCATCTTGGTGGTGGCGCGGTTGGTGGCGAGCTTGTCGTCGTACCCTGGAAAGCCGATGGGGTTGCCGCCCACGAGGTCGGCATCCAGCTCCTCGTACTCCCCGCCGTCGAACACCATCGCCAGGCGAGCCGCCGACGGCATCTTGAACATATGCCCGCACTTGGGGCACATGTGCAGCGTCTTGGGCAGGTCCGAGCGCTCGAACCTGTTGTTGCAGTCGGGGCACCTCACCTGCATCTTCTCGGCCTGCTCGCGCAGCCTGGCCGCCTTCTGGTTCTTGGGCATGAGCTGCTTCATGGCCTGCAGGCGGCCCCGCTTGTTGTTGAATGGATTGGCGTTTGCCACGAAGCCTTACACCCCCCGGCTCTCTGCGGGCACGCCAGCTGCTGCGGCATCGGCTGCAGCTGCTGCAGCCTCGGCGGCCTCTATCTCGGCCGCGCGCTTCTCGAGGTCTAGTATCTCGCCGATGCACTGGTCGATGAATCCCGTGTTGTAGTTGCCCCGCAGGAAAACCCCGTGGTACATGATGAAAAGCTCGAAGTCCACGTTGGTGTCGATGCCCTCGATGGCGGTTTCCTCGAGGCAGCGGCGCATCTTGCGCACGGCCTCCAGCCGCGTGGGAGCCCACACCACGATCTTGGCGATGAGCGAGTCGTAGTAGGGGCTTACATCGTAGCCGTCGTAGATTGCCGAGTCCACGCGCGTGCCGTTGCCCGAAGGCAGGTACGCGAGCGTGATGCGACCCGGGCAGGGCGCGAAGCCGCGCGCCGGGCTTTCCGCGTTCACGCGGCACTCGATGGCGTGCCCGCTGGGGTGCAGCTCCTCTTGCCTGTAGCTCAGCGGCAGCCCCGCGGCGATGCGGATCTGTTCTCTCACCAGGTCCACCGCATACACCATCTCGGTGATGGGGTGCTCCACCTGAATGCGGGTGTTCATCTCTATGAAGTAGAAGTTGAGGTTCTCGTCCACCACGAACTCCACGGTGCCGGCATTCACGTAGCCGGCAGCGCGGGCGGCTCTCACCGCGGTTTGCCCCATGGCCTCGCGCACCTCGGGGGTGAGCCTGGCGCAGGGGGTCTCCTCCACCATCTTCTGGTTCTTGCGCTGGATCGAGCAGTCGCGCTCGCCCAGGTGGATGCAGTTGCCGCGCGTGTCGGCGAACACCTGGATTTCCACGTGCTTGGGGTTGAGGATGAGCTTCTCCACATACACGTCGCCGTTGCCGAAGCACGAGATGGCCTCGCTACGCGCCTGGTCGAACGCGTCGGCGATGTCGTCCGGACCGTCCGCTCTGCGCATTCCGCGTCCGCCTCCGCCGGCGCTGGCCTTTACCAGCACTGGGTAGCCGATCTGCTCGGCGATGCGGGCGGCTTCCTCGACGCTCTCCACGGTGCTGGCCGAACCCGGCACCACGGGCACGCCGTTGGCCATCATCAGCTCGCGGGCCGTCTGCTTCACGCCCAGCTTCTCGATCACCTCGGCGGGAGGGCCTATGAACTTGATGCCGTTCTCTTCGCACCTGCGGGCAAACTCTGCGTTCTCGGAGAGAAAGCCGTAGCCCGGATGCACCGCATCGCACCCGGTGGCAAGCGCCGCCGAGATGATGTGGTCGATGTTGAGGTAGCTGTCTTTGGCCGGAGCCGCCCCGATGCAGATGGAGTCGGTGGCGAAGGGCACGTAGATCTCGTTCTCGTCGGCCTTGGAGTAGGCCGCGATGCACTCAACGTCCATCTCGATGCAGCAGCGGATCACGCGCTGGGCGATTTCGCCCCTGTTGGCCACAAGTACCCGCTTGAACACGCTACTCGTCCGCCTCTACGAGCATGAGCAGGTCGTCGTATCCAACGGCGCTGCCCGACTCGCAAGCAATGTGGCGCACGGTGCCCGCCACGGGGGATTTGATTTCGTTGATCATCTTCATGGCCTCGATGAGGCACAGCACGTCGCCCTGCGCCACGTGCGCTCCGACCTCCACGTAGGGAGCATCGTCGGGCGTGGCCGAAGCGTAGTAGATGCCCACGATAGGGGCCTTGATCTGGATGAGGTCGTCGGCTGCGGGGGCCGCAGGAGCAGGGGCCGCAGTACCGCGAGCGTCCGCAGATGCGGAGCCGCCCGCGAGCACCGCCGCAGCTGCCGCCGCGGTCTCGTCGATGGCCGCCTCGGCGGCATCTCCACCAGCAGCCGCCACGGCCTTGTGCACGGCGGCGATGTGTCCCGCTGCGGGCGCCACGGCGCCCAGCGCGGTTGCCGCGACCTTGGCCGCAGCCGCTGCGCCCGCAGCGAAGTCGGGCGACCCCACGCCCGACGAGCCTTCTTCGGCCGCCCGGGCGGGCTTTTCCATCTTTATGCGAGTCTCCCCGTCCTCGATCTCGAGCACCGTGAGGGGCGACTCGTAGAACTCGCGCAAGAGCGCGCGCAGCTCGTCTTTCTCCATATAGCACGCGGCCTTTCGAAGGCTATGGCAAGCGTGGTGCCCAAAGCCGCAGCGCTATCGGCGATCGACGCGAATACGCCGTGAGTCGCAAGCGCCGCCGCAGCCCGGCCGGCACGCTTTCGAACAGTTACTACTGATGGTCCTCGATGTAGTTCACCACATCGCCAACCGTCTTCATCTCGGCCATCTCCTCGTCGGGGATGGAGATGTCGAAGGCATCCTCGAACGCCATGTTCAGCTCGACGGCGTCGAGCGAATCGGCTCCAAGGTCGTCCATCAGAGAGGCCTCGAGGGTCACCTCGTCGGCATCGCAGCTAATGGTCTTCACGATAACGTCGCGCACCTTCTCGAAAGTCATTTCTCCTCCTAGCAAAAGCGCTCGGGCAGCCCTGCTGCGCATCAAGCTCGTCTAATCTGGCAGCCCGGACGACCGCCGCTTGACCTGCTGGCAAACAAGCCGGCAACCGCCAGACTATCTGCATTCTTTCAACGTTGTTTATGCTAATGGAGCACCCGCCCGAAACGCACTCCATTTCTGCGAACGCGCCCCAAGCTGCACCGGGTTTGGCACGTGCCACAGCCTGTCGTTCGAGGTGGAACGTTTCCTGCGTAGTCGGAACCCGCGGTGCCTATATGCAAAAGCCCATGTACAGAGGTAGATAGGCTCGTTCGCCTTCTATTCGCATCTGCTTGGGATGAAGTACATACTGGGTCCCGATCTTCTTGTCGAAGCGCTTCTTTAACTTGTCCAGCGACGATGTCCCGTACTGCCTGGGCGATTTCACCTCGATGGGCGAGATTCTAGGTTTGCCTGCCGCGTTCGCGTAAGGTCTCTTGACTAGAAAATCTATCTCCATGCGATCCTCGCCCGGCACCTTTCCCGACTTCGAGTAGAAAAACAGCTTGTGACCGTTGGCGACAAGCATCTGAGCCACGATGTTCTCTGTGAGCATGCCCTCGTTGACGCCTATATCGCCCCTGAGCACGCAACGGTATATGCTTTCGTCGGTATGGATATCGTCGGCGAAGGCGAGGCTCACCAGTAATCCGGTATCCGCCATGTAGCACTTGAGAGAAGTCTGCTCCATGCTCAGCGACAGACCGACAGAGGGGTCGCATGCCGCATAGCATATATTCGCGATGCGAGCATCCGCGAGCCAGAAGAATGCCTCCTCGTAGGATCTCATCCGGGCATTGGCATTAAGGGAGCTGAGTTTGAATTTTTTCTCGTGCTTGGAAAGCTGCCCCGGTATTCCGTCGAGTATGGATGCTACCTTGAATTCGTATCCGCGGGCAAATTTCGCGACATCGTTGCGGTAAAGCCCTAAGATGCGTCTCTTTTCCGCATCGACGGGTTCAAATTTTCTCTGTTCGACGTACACGTCGACAGGCTTGGGCATTCCGCCAACCAGCATGTACTCACGCAAAAACCCCGATGCCCTGCGATGCAGCGCGTCCGGTAGCGGCGACAGCGCGTCGAAACGGCTTTTAATCAAGTCGGCCAACTGCGTCTGGCCCATCGCCCAAAGGAACTCCTCAAAGTCCAGCGGATTCAGCCTCAAGACCTCTTCTTCGGAAGGAAGTACTATACCCTCTACGTTTTGACGTATGGAGAGAAGAGAGCCAGTCTCTATGTAGTCGAAACGACCATCCGCAACGAGATACTTGATGGCACCGCGCGCAGCAGGACACATCTGAACCTCGTCGAATATCATAAGCGTCCTACGTTCATGAAGCTCTACCCCATAAAACGTCGAAAGGTACAAAAACAGCGTATCCAGATCTGAGAGCAGGTTGGAAAAATACCCCTTTACCTCTTCGGGAGCTTGGAAAAAATCGATGAGAAGACAGGAGTCGTACTCCTTGTTCCCGAACTCCTTTGCAAGCGTGCTTTTGCCGACGCGGCGAGCACCTTCTATGAGCATGGCCGTAGAGCCTTGGCTGCGCTCTTTCCACGCCAGAAGATCCTGATACGCCTTTCGTCTGAGCATTGTTCTCCTCCGATTTCTATTTTGCCTCTCACCAGCATTTTAGCACGAGGAGCAGAACTTCAAAGCGTGCTATTTGCACGATGCGCAGAACTTCGATACACGAATCTTGCACGTGGAGCAGAACTTTAGACTAGATACTGAGAGCGTGGGCATCCCCCTCAACCAGATGGCGAGGGTCGCAACGCTGGGCGGCGATCGGGGTCATGCTCACCCTGCTTATCGGATCGCCAATCTACTACTGGCCCCGCTACGGCGCGTTGCTGCAGTTCTCGATTCCGTACTACGCGGCTCTGCTGATGCTGCTTTTCCGTCAGAAAGACGGCACGCCCGCGACTAGCCGCGAGGCTTGCTGACCTTGCTCCACACGCGGTAGCCAAACGTACTGCGAGCTTCGTCCAATTCGAATTCAAGCTTGGCGATGCGTTCTTCGGACTCGCGCTCGCTCTTCCAGTTCTTCCACTCGAGCCAGTCCATGTACCAATAGGAATCTTCGAGGTCGCTCTTGAGGGCCTTCATTCGCTTGAACAGATAGTCCACCGTATCCAGCTCCATCAGGTCGCGATAGCGCTGCAGGTTGTCCTGGCTGATGCGGTCGTCCCCTTCGAGCTTGAGCAACTCGAACCGAGGTTCCACGCGCGTGCGCAGCGCGTCGGCCAACACAGAAAGCGTATCGACGGATTTGAACGAATCGCTGTTGTAGACGATTCCATCCAGCAGGAGATTGCAGTAGCTCTGGTACAGCTCGTCCTTCAGGCCATTGGCCGTCAAATAATCGTCTAGCGCGAGGCACGCATCGAGAAATGCGAGCGGGTCCCTATCGTTGGTCGCCTGCAAGTTCGTGCCCGTGCCAACCCGGTAATGCACGTAGCATTTGTCGATCACCGCAATGTTCTCGGCCACCGCCAACGCGCTGCATGTGAAGAACATGTCGTTGGCTCGAGAGATCGTCTGGAAACGCAGGTCGTGCTCGCGCACGAACGAGGCGCGCATGAGCTTGCTCCAAGCTTCGTTTCCAAATGTGTTGAAGAGGCATGTCTTCAGCTCGTCGCGCCCATGGCAATCTCCATCGGGAAGATTCTCGGTCTTGAGAAGCCACTTGGCCTGCCTGTTGGATTGCCTGCTCTCGTCGTATTGCCAGCTGCCATATGCCACGATGTCGGCACCGGTCTGGTCCAGCTTGTCGGCAGCGTCCTTGAGCATCTCTGGCTCGAAAAAGTCGTCTGCATCCAGAAACGACAGGTATTCGCCGTGCGCAACGGCAAGGCCCGCATTGCGCGCTGCCCCCGCTCCCGCGCACTCCTGGGTTATCACGCACACCCTCGGGTCGGCTTCGGCGGCTTTGGCCAGCATCTCCGGCGTGGAGTCGGTGGAGCCGTCGTCTACGCACACGACCTCGATGTCGCGCTCGGTTTGCCCGAGTATGCTCTGCAGGCATTGGTCGAGATATTTCTCGGCATTGTGGGCCGGCACTATCACCGAAACGCGCGGCATCGCCTCTGTCTGCATCGAGCTGTCTGACATACTCCGTACCCCTTTATCCAATAACGTTCAATCGAGCAAGGCTCCCCATACCACAGTCGTGCATATATTGTACGCAACATTGGCGATTCATCCCACACCAAAGCATCGGCAGGCGAGAAACATCACGAGCCGCAGCAAGGATCATGCCCGTTTGAGCACGTGGGCCAGCCCCGTAATGCACAATATCTGCACCGCGGCCGCCTGCAGCTTCTCGAAGCCCAGCTCCTTGAACGGCACGGCATTGGCCCACAGCACCAGCCATCCGATCACGTGCAGGCAGTAGATGGCCATGCTGTTCCTGCCGCAAAACGCCAGGTACCTCTCCACCAGACCCAGCACCGGCACCTGCTTGACGCGCGCGATCCCGTGCGAGATCCAGCAGGCAAACCATGTGCCGCAGAGCGCTCCGGCAGTCGAGAAGGCGAATCCATCGTAGACGCGCACCGAAATCTCAAGCGTGCTGTTGTTGGCAAACAGCATCCACAGCACGCCCGCTGCGATGCCAAAGTACCACTTGCCAAGCAGTCCGGAAAGCCCGTGCGCTCTCACCGCGTAGCCAAACCACATGAGCATAAGCCCATATGCGCAAACGTCGGCATCGAGGGGCAGTACGCCAAACGACTGGTACCATTTGACCCCCGCATAGCCCAAGGCCACCATGAGCACGGCTTGCAGAGCCACGTGCACGCCAAACCGCTCGAATGCTTTGGCTATCGCGTTAAACGCCACCCTCGACACAAACAGTGCCAGCAGAAACCAGATGGCGCCTATGGAATGATCCGCAAACATGAAGTACGAGCCGCTCCCATAAAAAGCATCGGCCAGCCAGTTCGCAAAGAAGTCTGGCGTGAAGATCGGGCCGAGGTTCCACGTAATCGTACTGGCGATTCGCCATATGAGGCTCACCATCAGATACGGCACCAGGAGCCGGGTGGCCGAAGTTGCGAGCAGGTCCTTCCATGGTTTGGACTTGAAGGTAAATCCGGCAAGTATGAAGAACAGCGGCATATGGAACGAGAAGATGAGGTGCCGGACATCCGATGGGTTGTCCACCGTGTGCCCCACTATCACCAGCAGAATCGCAATGCCCTTGGCGATGTCGATCCAGTCGATCCTCTTGCTCTCTCCCCCGACGGCTCGAGCCGCCGCAGGATCACCCACTTGCGCGCTCTGTGTCATTTGACAACCCTTCCCAAACCGTACCCATATCCGCAGCTGCAACGCATATTCGACAAGCCTGTCTTCCCGCGACGGCTAGTCGGCAACAAGCTTTTGCACGACAGCATCGAATGCACGTTGCAGCGGCCTGATCGCCCATCTTGCTCCCCTAGTCCAGGTCGATGCTGTAGAGGCGCATATCGCCACGCGAGAGCAGCACGGTAAAGCCCGGGGTAGAGTCGTTCACGTCCTCGATGCCCTCCCACTGCTCCGGGAAGTAGCTCCAGAAGTACTCGCGCCCCTCGCCCTGATAGCCCTGGTCGAGCACCAGCAGATAGCGGGCATCGTACTTGCGCAGGGCCTGCTTGACCTCGTCGTTGGCAGCCACATCGTCCAGCTCGTTGCGAATGATCGCGCTGTCGGCATCCTCGTCGGATGTGTCGGGCAGGTCGAAAGAGCGGTAGAGGATGTTGGTGCCGTAGAGGGCGTAGAGGAAGCCCGACCCGTCGTTGGGCTCGTTTACGACCACGGCATCGTCGCCCACGATCTGCAGGGCCTCTTCGCAAAACGTCCTCTCGCTTGCGCTCAGCGTGTTCTCCCGAGACATGCGGTTGCCGGCCCATATGCGAGCGGCATAGTTGCCGAAGGCAGTGACGAAGCTGCACGAAGCGCTGATCTGGATGGTCGGGCAATACACGAGCAGCAGGCACACGGCCATGACGATGGCGGGAATGCGATTGAGCATGCCGGACTTGCCATCCGCCCGACGTTCGAGCGACCTCTTGCTCGCGCGCAAGAGCAGCTCGTATATAAATGAGGCGCCCAGAATGGCCAGCGGCACCGCAGTGAAGGCGAGATTGGCGGCCAGCCGATGCGGGTCGGTGTACCAGAAGCCGGCCAGAATGTGCCTGAGCTGGCCATCGTAGCCTGCGCCCACGACATAGGTAACGAAGGTGATGGCATGCGCACCGGCGAGCCATAGGTGCTTGCGGTGACGCAGCGCATACACGAAGCCAATGGCCACGAAGATGGCGAGCACGAACTGCATCGGGTGCATATTGGTCGAGAAGGTAAGGGCGGCGAGGGTGGCACCCAAACGGCCAACCTTGGTCTCCCAGTCGTGGGAGACCACGCTGCTAAAGACCGGAAGGTTGTAGCAGAAGAGCCAGAAGGCCACTATCGCGGCTGCGCAGACCACCGCTGCAGCCACGCCGCGCAGGCGATGGCCCGACGCTCCGAAAACCTCGAAGGCGCGCTGGACGAGCAGCGGAGCCAGGAACACCGCCATGAGGAAGATGCCACTGGGCTGCGCCATGGCGATGCCCATGCATCCCACGACGAACAGCATCGCCATGGCCACGCGCCCCGAACGGTTGGCATCGGCAGACACGAGCCGCACGAAGCAAGCCGCGGTTGCCGGAACCAGCGCATACGAGAGCAGCATGGGGTAGAGCGGTCCCCAAGACACGAAGTCCCAGACGCTGCATGTGAACCCCATCCCGATGGCCGCGCCCAGAAGCAGGAAACGGCGCCTTCCACCCAGAACGGAACGCACGAACACGCACATAGATGCCGGAAACACCACGGCCAGGCACATCGTGTTCACGGCGTTGATGCCCACCGTGATGGGCACGCCCGTGAGCTGAACGGCCATGGCCACTATGCAGTGCCACGCAGATGGGTAGAAGGCAGTGGTCGAACTCAGATACGGAGAAGCCACCGAGCCCGCCGACTCGATGTAGACTGCGCCATTGAACGACGAATAGTTGCCGCTTTCGAGAAACGCCCTGATCGAATTGAGGTGATGGGCGTTGTCGTAGGCTTGCAGGAAAGACTCGGATGTGTCGAGGTTGTAGACGAAGAAGACAGTGGTGGCCACCAGCCCCACCAACACGTAGATGGAAACGATTCCCATGCATGAGCCGGCGCCGGCGTTGGCGGGCGCGGCTTCGGATCCTTCGCCAGCGCGGCGCTTGCCGCGAGCCTTCGCGATGGCGAGACCCGCCGCTCCAACGACGATTGCCACGACGAGCATCGGCACGAAGATGCTCGCAAACGAAGCCTGGATGCCCAGCTTGGGCAGCACGATGGCGATAACGGCGCTGCTGGCCACGCCGAAAAGCGGTGCCCCGGCAACAGCCCAGTCGAAGCGCCGCTTCGATCCGCACACCCCTGCAAGAGCCACGAGCCCCGGAACGAAGAGAACCACGAGAGCCGCAGCGCATGCAAGGCAAAACTCTAGCCACATAGAAGATGTCCTTACGCCAAAGCCGCGCGGCAGCCCCACTCACGCCGCATGCAGCCAGATACCTCAAACCCCGAAAAACAGTAACCGCACCATTTTACCCGCATGCAGCGGCCGATGCTGCAACTATGCGGAGATTCCGTCTGCATTTTCGCTAAATATGACGTTCGCGACCATACCGGCAAGTCATCGGGCCATCTGTCAGACCGCTCCTAGTCGTTCCCATCCCCGAAATCCAGCACTTCGGGAGCGTGGTTGCGACGCTGATCCTCGGGCGGCAGTTCGCTCCAGGTTTCTCCATACAGAACGCCCAGATATCTTTCTATGTCCGCAGGACCCGAAAACACGTGCCCCTCGAAAGATATATCGCATACCGGGAAAAGCACATCCTTTGGGCATACGGTCAGAAGAACGTAGTTCATGCATGCCATATCGCATGCGGCATCGTCATCACGGGCGGAAGTTGCCGCCGCATTGAACTTCTCTCTAATCGCGTTGGGTTTCATAGTCGCCCTCACGATGGTGTGGGCCAGCTTGCAGCCAGCCGACTCTATTGCGCCCAAGGCGCCTCTATGCGGCACGGTGATCTTCCCAGAATGATACAGATACGACAAGCTCTGCTGTTTCAGGCATGTGTTCAGCTGCTTTTTGCGTGCCGTTGCATCAGATGCCACACGGTCATACGGAAACACGTCCACGAAGATTCCCTGGTCGACGCCCGCCTCGATGGTCTCGGCGGTAAAGAACTTCGTGCCGTTCTTCCACACCTTGGCGAAGAGCCCCGCCATGCGGTCGTCTGTCGCGGGGTTGGCCACGGTATATGCATCGCCTAGCGCAGCAGGAGCAACCTGCAAGAACCGGTCGTAGCTATCGCGGGGCATGCCGATGTCGATATCGTCGTCCCACGGAATGAATCCCCCATGGCGTCTGGCACCCAGCGCCGTGCCGGAATCCAGGAAATACTCGATGCCGTTCGCACGGCATACATCGTCGATGGCGACCAGAATGTCCAGCTCCGCAAGCTGCAGTCGCCGCAGCGTTTCGTTATCGTATTGCATGGTTTCCCTTCGAAGCACATCCTTGCGGTTTGCGTGCAACCCACCCATTCGAACAAATGTATATGATACCGTTATCAGCGAAAGAGTCATCCAAGCACGGCGACTCGAGCGAAAGGAACGAAATTGCCCCAAACGTGTACCCTGTGCATCTTCACGCCGACCTACAACAGGGCTGCCCATCTTGAGAAGCTGTTTGAAAGCCTGCTCGTGCAAGGCGGCAACTTCCGCTGGCTCATCGTCGACGACGGATCGCCGGACAACACCGAAGACGTTGTCGAATCGCTGAAAGCGCGAGCGAACTTCCCCGTCACATACATCAAGCAGGCAAACGGGGGCAAGCAGCGTGCCTTCAACACTGCTGTTGCGCACTGCACCGACGACCTTCTCATGTGCGTCGACGACGATGACCTGCTGCCCGAGGGCACTGTGCAGGCCATCTACGATGCCTGGGAAAAATTCGCCGATGACGAGCATTGCGCCGGCATGATTGGCATGTGCGGGAAAACCGCCGACGAACCGTTGCGAACCTCTATCCCCGCCAAGCTTGAGCGCACGACGATGTGGGACCTGTACTACAAGCACCACCACATGGGCGACACCGCGCAAATACATCGCACGGAAATCCTTCGCCAGTTCCCCTTCGATGTTGCTCCCAACGAGCGTTTTATCGGCGAAACGTACGTGTTTCACCAGATAGACCAGCACTACGACCTAGGCGTGATGCATCGAGTGCTCATAATCCGCGAGTATCTCGACAACGGCTACACGGCAAACGTGCGCAAGGTCACGCGCGAAAACCCCATCGGCTACATGAAGCTCAAGCGCATGTACATCGAATACGCAGATAATCTGCCGCTGAAGTTCTACGAATCCATCCTGTATCTGGTCGGATGCCATTTTGCCAGGCATCCCAAAGCCATTCGCACCGCGCCGAACCCCGTGATAGCCGCTGTCGCATGGCTTCCGGCGCAGATACTCTGCCACACCGTGTACCGGAAAAGATCCTGACCCTAGCCAAAGGTCAAACAGACGCGAACCATCTCCTCGCCTGCCTCGCCAAGACCACGGACTGGTAGGCCAGGCACACGACGTTCGAGATGATGTTGGCAACGGTTACGCCGTTGAGCCCGAACACCGCAACGCAGGAGACCATCACCGCCATTGCGCTCACAAGCGAAGACGCGCTGCCTATAAAGACCCCCTTGTAGTTCTTGAGGGCCACGAGAAGGTCGTTGATAAACCAGGCGAGCCCGGTTAGAAACGCGCAGAGGATCATCGGCTGCAGCAAGTACACGTACTCGGCGATGCTCTCGCCATAAAGCAGCACCAGCAGCATCTTGCCAACGAACAGGAGCGCGACTGAGCATGCGATGCCAACCGCAAGTATCCCCAGAACAACTTTTCTGATCAGGCTGTAGAACGACTGGCGGTTCTTGTCCAGATACCTCTCCACGAGATAGCTAAGCAGGGGGTTGTAGATGTAGGTCGCCCCCATCTGGATGATGGCGACGGGCGCCGCGACCGAGGCGTATATGCCCAGAGCAGAGTCGCCCATCTCCCACGAAAGATACTGCCTTGGAATGCTGGGCGCAGCCGCAGCTGCTGCTCCGGCCAATACGATCGGAAGGCATCCAAGAAGCAGGCTCTTGGTTTTCTCGAAGCTGATGCCGAGCTTGATGGGGTCAATCCTCGAAGACCTTGGGTAGTCGTAGAACACGCCGATGGCAGCGGTCGAAACCGCCATGAGCACCAATGCGCCCTCGAGGCTGCCGAACGCCCCGAACACGACCACGAAGGAGACCAGCGAGCAGACCCCCTGCATAACCAGGGACTTGCCGATATAGTCCATCCTGTGGCCGACCTGATCGCTGGCATGCATCACGTCTATCACGAGTCCGGCCGACTTGTAGATCGCATACAGAACGATCGCAAGAAGCGCGCCGATACGGCAGGTCGCCAACGCGTAGAGGGTCAGCACGACCAGGGACGCGCCCACCGTGATGAGCCTGAATGTGAAGTACTCGCCCACCGAGTTGTCCTTGCGCACATCCGAGATCTGAACGGTGTACATCCGGTATTGCGCGACCTGGGCGAACATGTTGAACACCGACATCGCCAGCGAGTACACGCCCGCGACCTCGTAGTCGCTCGCAAGGCGAACCGCCAGCACGGTAATGACCCATTGGCATCCCAGGTTGGTAAGGGAGCCAACGCTGTTCCAGAGCATATTCTGCTTTATCGAAAGGGCGCCGTCTTCGGTGCTCATCGTCGCAAAGCACTCCCTTCTCGGTATGACACAGCGCCCGCATTGCATCTAGTCTAACCTTTCGGCCACCCATATTCCAAGGCACAACGGCAAGTGCGTATAGACGCGTCACTGCTTTTTGGGCTACGATTTAGCAGGACAACACGCAAAAAACGAAAGCTGGCATATGCGCGTACTTGCGATAATTCCCGCCTACAACGAAGAGGGCTGCATCGAGGCCACGCTCGACGAGTTCGTGCGAACGGTGCCCGAATGCGACTACCTCGTGGTCAACGACGGCTCGAGCGACGGCACCGAGAAGATCCTGCGGCGCCGCGGCTTCAACCACGTGACACACCCCGTGAATCTCGGGCTTACCGGCGGCTTTCAGACAGGATGCCGCTACGCGCTCGAGCATGGCTACGACGCTGTGATCCAGTTCGATGCCGACGGCCAGCACATGCCCGACCACATTGCGCCCATGGTAGAGCGCATGCAATCCGAAGGGGCCGACATCGTGATCGGGTCGCGCTTCGCCAACGCAGACAAGCCCCTTTCGGCACGCTATATCGGTTCACGCCTGCTCACCGCGCTCATCCGCCTCACCTGCGGGCAAACGGTCAAGGACCCCACGAGCGGCATGCGCCTGTTCAACCGCAAGATGGTTGCCGAGTTCGCCCATCGCTTCGACTTCGGCCCCGAGCCCGACTCGGTGGCGCTGCTCATTCGCAAGGGCGCCAAGGTCTCCGAGGTGCAGGTAACCATGCGCGAGCGCCAGGCAGGAGAGTCGTACCTCAACGTGTGGAGTTCCATCACCTATATGGCGCGCGCGTGCATGTCCATCCTTTTCGTCCAATGGTTCAGGTGATCCGAAATGACCTTGCAACTCCGACTCGTGCTCGTCGCCTGCGCCGTCCTGCTGCTTGCATTCGTGTTTCGCAAGCTGCGCAAATCTGCGCTCGAGATCGTGGACTCCATCTTCTGGACCCTGCTCTCGGTGCTGCTGATCGTAATCGCGGCCTTCCCCGAGCTGGTGTTCTGGGCCAGCTCCACCATCGGCTTCGCATCGGCCACGAGCTTCGTGTTCTTCTGCGGCGTGCTGGTGGTCATCGCGCGCATGTTCACGCTCGAGCTCAAGGTCGCCCAGCTCAAGAAGAAGCTCATGAGGCTCACGCAGACCGTGGCGCTCAAAGACGCGGAAGGGGATGAGCGCGAGGGCGGTCGATAAGCACCTGCAGCGATTGCGCCACGGCGCGGCGCGGCGTGGCTGATGCCCATCGAATTAATGTCCGCCCCCTCCTCCACAATGCTCCCAAGCAACAAGCAGTAGCCCGGCCCGCCAAAGCGCCGGTTTGCAAGAGCGGAGCACTATCATGATGGAAGCAGGAAGAGCAAACGAGACCAGCAGGAACGATGGACGCGGCGGCGAGCACGCGCGCGAGCGTGCGGGATACGCGGAGGGCCGCAGACTGGAAGGCAGCGCGAGGTGCGGCGACGTTGGACGCGCGGGCGGCGTGGGTCGCGGACGCATCGAGGCGGCAACCCGCGAACATGCAGGCGGCTCGACGCACCGCTCCCTCGAAGAAGAGGGGCTGTTCAACATGAGCGAGGCGGAGTCGCTTCGCGCCGACATCGCGCTGTCGCGTAGCATCGCGGTGGACCTTCTGGTCGAAATCGACGACATCAGGCTCAGGCAGATTCCGATCATCGCGGCCGAATACGAGGTCAAAATCGGATGCTGGCAAGCCGAGCTGCTGCGCGCGCAGATCGCGGTGCGCAGGGCCAAGCGCAAGCTCGAGCTGGCGCGCGTGTACGTCAACCGCGGCGAAGAGGTCGATACCGTGGCATGCGAGAAGCAGCTCGACGAAGAGCTGCGCGAGTGGCACGACAAGCTCGTGGCCACCATGGCGCGCTACAAGGAGGCCATCGGCTTCAAGAGCAACCTCAAGCCGCTTTCCAACAAGAAGTTCGAGTCGGTCAAGTCGCTCTACCGCAAGCTGGCCAAGCGCCTCCACCCCGACCTGCATCCCGGCAATCGGGAGGCCGCCGAGCTGTTCCTCATAGCCAACCAGGCCTACGAGGGCGGCGACTTCGCGGTGCTCGAATCGCTCGAGGTGGCCACGCGCAACTTCGAGAGCTACGGCGAAGACGACACGGGCGCCATGAGCATCGAGGAGATGCAGGTCGAGCTGGAGATCTGCGAGGCCCATGTGGCGGTGCTCATGGACCAGATCGCCGAGATCAAGCGCTCGCGCCCATACTGCTACAAGAGCATGCTGGACGACCCAGTGGCCATTGACCGCGAGGCACGCAACTACCAGAAGAAGATAGAAGCCTGCCGAGCATCCGAGCGCGAGTTCGCAGCACGCTTGAAGGAGCTGCTGAGATAACCTCCAGCACTGCAGATATTTCCGAAATATTGCACTAGTTAAACGTCGTGTGTGCTACATTTAAGCTGTTATGTAGCACATACGACATAGATTGGATAAATAATCATGACTGTTTCTGCAAGCATTAGATGCGACAAAGACTTACGAGACTCCGCTGCAAAAGTCGCTGAATATTACGGGCTGGATTTGTCTTCGGTTACCCGGGCTTTCTGGAAGCAGATGGCACAGACTCACACCATTCCGCTTGATTTTGATTACGGAGTTCATTACAAGAAACTTTGGGAAACGGCCTATAAAGCAGAAGTCGACGAGCATGGAACGGTGATTTTGCCCAACGACTGGGAGGAATACCTTGACTGAAGTTAGACCAAATCCTTGGGAGATATGGCATATGCGTTTTGACTTTGTCGAACGCAAAGGATACAAGTACAGGCCTGTAATCGTTTTGGACGTTGCTGGAGATATCGCTCTTACCGCACCCATGGTTACTGGAGTCGAAACGCGCCTTTCTTTTCCCCACGATTATGTCTTGGCGGACTGGCAGAAAGAAGGCCTTACGAAGCCTTCTCTTGTAAGGCTAGACAAGATTGCCTTGATACCTTTAGCCAACGTTGGAACTGCAGGGAAGATCGGAGAACTCAGCCGGAGCGACAAAATCGGACTGCAGGACATTCTTGAATCACTGAATTAGCGTTCTATTAATGTCCGCCCCCGATGGCACTATCTTTTGCATAGGCAGGGTTCGTTGGAACACGATTGTGATGGGAGCACAAGATGAGCGATTTCGACGGATTCGGGTTCGACTGGAACCAAGACGGGCGCGTAGGCGCTTTCGATGAGCTTCTGACCTACCACGTGATGGAAGACATCCCCAAGGAGGAGGCCCGCGCACGCTTCGAGGACATGAAGGGCATGCGAGAGCGCGGCCTTCCGATCGACGAAACCGAGTTCCAAGCTTGCGCGGATCTGCTCGGCGAGACCGTCGAGGGCCGAGACCCCGGACTGGGCCTCGGCATCGACCCCTCCGTGTACGACAGGATTTATGGCGGTCCTTCCACCAGCAACGTCCACCGCGACGACATCGCCATCAGCGGCTCACCGGAAGAAGACGGCGTGGGCGACCTCTTCACCTACATACCCGACGACGAAACCGACCCGCTCGAAACCCGCAGACAGTACGAAGATAGTATCGACGTCGACTGCGAGTACGATCCAACGCCGTGGACCGATGGCGTGGACTACGAAGAAGACGGATACGACTACTGGGCAGAATTGGAACGCATCGAGAATGGGTCCGACGAGGATTTCTTCTAGTCGAGCGTTTTGGTGAGAAGGGGTGCTTTGATGCGCTTTGTTTCGTGGAACGTCAACGGCCTGCGCGCCGTGCAGAAGAAGGGCTTCGAAGACATCGTGCACGAGATAGACGCGGACGTGCTCTGCCTTCAGGAAACCAAGCTGCAGGAAGGCCAGATCGAGCTGGACCTGCCCCAATATCACGACTACTGGAGCTATGCGGAGCGCAAGGGCTATTCGGGCACGGCGGTGTTTTCCAAGGAGGATCCGCTGCAGGTCCTGCATGGGCTGGGCGTGCCGGAGCTAGACGACGAGGGACGCATCTGCGCGCTGGAGTTCCCCGACTATTGGCTGGTGTGCGTGTACACGCCCAACGCGCAGAACGAGCTGGCCCGCATCGACCACCGCATGGCGTGGGACGATGCCTTCCGCGATTTTTGCAAGGGACTCGAAGAGGGCACGCTGCCGGCGGGTGCCGGCTCCGATGCGGGGGCCGACGCTGCGGCGGGTCCCGGTGCCGCGACCCCCAAGCCGGTGATCATGTGCGGCGACTTCAACGTGGCGCATCAGGAAATCGACCTCAAGAACCCCGGCCCCAACCGCGGCAACGCGGGTTTCTCCGACGAGGAACGCGGCAAGTTCGACGAGCTGCTAGGAGCCGGCTTCGCAGACACGTTCCGACTCCTGCATCCCGATGCCGTCGACATGTACTCGTGGTGGAGCTACCGCTTCAACGCCCGCAAGAACAACGCAGGATGGCGTATCGACTACTTCCTGGTGAGCCGGGAGCTTGCTCCCAAGGTAGAGCGCGCCGACATCCTCACAGATGTGATGGGCTCCGACCACTGTCCGGTGCTGCTAGAGCTGAGCGAGTAGCTCCCTAGTAAGTTCCACGGTAGCAGGCTGAGCAAAGTTTCAAATCATTGTCGGACGAGTCGTTGACGAGCATCAATGCTGCAATTCAGTAAAACTTCGACTCATTTGTGCGAGAAACGATTAATTGAGTTAAATGTGCATGATAAAATTAACTCAATAAAGGAGGTATACAGAAAGGAGATTCCTTTATGGCCTACAGAACGATGCGCAGAGTGTTTCACGAGGGTAAGATCTCCCAAGAAGAGTACCTCGCAACCCGCCTTTCCCTCCCCGAGACGAAGACTCTCGGATTCTCCTTCGAAGCCGACGAACTCTTCTTCACCATGGTCCCCGACGTGTATGAGCTGTTATTGCGCGCAGCAAGGCTTGACAAGGAGATATCCCAGCTCGTGGCAGCCCTACCTGGAAGAGCAGTATCCAGCTACACGGAGTCTACACTTATCGACGAAATAGTGCTCTCCAACAACATCGAAGGAGTCCATTCCTCACGCAGGGAGATAAGCGAAGTGCTCGAATCCCTTGGCAAGCGCGATCGCAGCGGGAGATTCCGCGGACTGGTGCAGAAGTACGTCATGCTCTCCGGCGGACAGGAAGTCCCTCTGGCAACTTGCGAGGACATCCGTGCACTCTACAACGACCTAGTGCTGGACGAGGTGGTATCTGCCAAGGGCAGCAACGCCCCAGACGGAAGGTTGTTCCGAGCCGGGACGGTCGATGTTTGCGATGGCGCGGGCCGACCTATTCATGCGGGGGTTCACCCCGAAGAGAGAATCGTCGAGCTTCTGGGCAAATCTCTGAAAATGCTGAACGACAGCTCCATCGAGCCGCTTGTACGTGTGGCAGTGTTCCACTACCTGTTCGGATACATCCATCCCTTCTACGATGGAAATGGTAGGACCAACAGGTTCATCAGCAGCTACGTGATAGCGCAGAACTATGAACGCATCGTGAGCCTTCGCCTGTCCTTCGCCATAAAGGAAAACATCGGCAAGTACTACAGTGCTTACACCACCTGCGAGCACGTCCTGAACCGTGGAGATCTGACCCCATTCGTAATAGTTTTCTGCGAAATCGCAGTGAAGGCGATGGAAAGCATGAGGGACTCCTTGGCAGAGAGGCGGGCCGGTCTGGATTTGTACGGGATGTTGCTAGACAAGCTTCCCGGGCTTGACGACCCAGCTTCCTTTGGAATGGCGAGTGCGCTTGTGACTGCCACGCTCTTCTCCGCTTACGGCCTCACACCGGCTCAACTTGGACAGATTTACAACATCTCCAGACAGACAGTGTACAAACGGGTGGCTCCACTCAAGAGTCTTGGCGTACTCGTTCAAACCAAGGTGGGCAGGCAGACCTACTACACCCTCGATCTGGATGCACTCAAAACGGCAGTTGAGTCCGGAATGCCGAGTCTTGAGTCCTAGATTCAGCCCCATGCTAGCTGTCGTAGCGCTGTGCTATCTCTAGCCCGATGCGATGCGGGATGCCCACCACAAGCGCGTTGCCCATACAGAACGCCCGATGCCCATCGGACATGCGATTGTCGGCTTCACCTTCACCGGATCATCTACCCAAACCCCTGGTTCTGTGAGATTATGCGTTTATGAATGAGCACTCCCAAGACATAGACCTAGAAATTTTCGAGGCTGCCAAGCAACCGCTTCGCGTCGACGACTTCATTGCCGGACAGGATCTGTCCGTAGCAAGGGCGTTGACGCAAATGTCGAAGCAAGAGCAGGTTTCGGAATCTGATACCGCAAGCTATGCTGCGCTCTACGAGTGGTTTCAGGTAAACACCGGCACCGTAGGGCCTAGACATCTTGGCGAACAGCTCCCCGGCGTTGGATTCAAACATGCAGCACAGCGTGGTATTCATGCCCCCGCAAAACGTAAGTACGCAGCCACAGTCACTATCAAGAAGAACAGCCTATACAAGTCTGGCAGCGACGGACAGCGTCTGAATCTTGGAGACAGCACCTGGCTCATCTTCTATTCTGCACATCGAAACAATACCGGTGGATCAACAGAAACGATCTGGAACCAGAGGCTGTTCAACTGCATGGTAGATGGCATACCCGTAGGCCTGTTCTTGCAAGAAAGTTCATCATCGGATTCGTACTTCAGGGCGCTCGTCTTCGTCGAGGAGTACGATCCCGACACCGATCTGTTCACGTTGCATGGCCCGGTTACTCCATCTACAGAGAATCTCTTCAAGTCTTCCGTAGCTTCCAAAGAGTCGATAAGCTATGCGACATTCGACCCCAGCATCCAAGAGATGCAGGAAGATCGCAGGACCTCCATCGTTGCCAAGCAGAAGACGCGCGAAGGCCAAGAACGTTTCAGGCAAGATCTAATCGATGCCTACGACGGCAAGTGCGCAGTTACCGGCATGTCGACCAACAAGGTGCTGCAAGCAGCGCATATTCTCGATTATCGAGGCACCCAGTCCAACATCGTCCCGAATGGATTGCTTCTTCGTTCGGACATCCACTTGCTCTACGACAGCTATCTGCTAGGGATCAACCCGTCTTCGCATCGCATCGAAGTGCGGTCCGACGTGCCAGATTCGGTCTACACCGACTTGGATGGAGTTCAAATTCATCTTCCGAAGGATGCAGCCCTGCGTCCGAACGAACAGTATCTGGAAGCCAAGTACGAGCGCTTCTGCTGCGTGTGATCTAGAGGATGGCGCGAGACTGTGAACGACATGGACGAATTTGAAGTCGCTGACGGATTCGACGACAACAGCTCGACCGTCCTCGACGAGGTTTTCGAACACGTCTATGGTGACGCGGCAACTGTGAAAGAGGCAGCCTTCCAAACCCGCGACGGCTATATGGAAATTCATGTGGCAAGCGACGGAAGCTGGGACTACACTGAATATTTGACAACTTAGCTACCACTCCTATTGTCTTTGGTTACCTCTTTTCCT
>CAVFRF010000062.1:0-42304 GCA_963624975.1 Bacteroidaceae bacterium | reverse complement strand
CGTTCGAGGTGTCGCCCAGCGATGCCACGGTGGGCGTGACGGAGGACCTTTCGGGATTGAGGGTCGAGCCCAACGACGACGGCACCTTCACCCTCATCGACACCTACGACTACACGTACACGGTGGCGTGTTCGGGCTACAAGGGCACGACGGGCAGCCTCACTGCATCCGACGGGCTCAAGATCGAGGCTACGCTGGAAAAGGCGGCCGAGAATCCCAACATCGACCCGACCATCGAGGCCGAGTGGCCGTACTTCCGCGCCGACTCCAACAACAACAGCGTGGTGAGTGCAAAGACCCCCACTTCGTCTGACGACACGCTGCTCTACTGGGCCAACAAGCTGGGCGAAGGCATGGACAAGGCCGCGACGGGATGCCCGATCCTCGTCGACGGCTACCTCTACACCTACGCAAGCGACAAGATCTACAAGCTCGATACCGTGACGGGCGAGACTGTGGCGACAGGCACCATGGCGGGCACTTCGAGCTTCGCCATCACGCCCATGACCTACGGCGACGGCATGGTGTTCGTGGCGCTCAGCAACGGTCAGGTGCAGGCGTTCAACGCCGACACGCTCGAGTCGCTGTGGGTGTACAAGAACTCCAACGGCGGACAGCCCAACAGCCCCATCTCGTATTGCGATGGCAAGGTCTACACCGGATTCTGGAACAAGTCGAACGGAAGCAAGCCTGCCGTGGGCGACTTCGTGTGCCTGAGCGCAACCGACGAGGATCCGAGCCAGGAGCGGGAGAGCAAGGTCGCCCTGTGGACGCACTACAACGAGGGCGGCTACTACTGGGCCGGCTCGTATGCCACCGAGGACTACGTGGTTGTGGGCTCCGACAACGGCAACATCGATGCCGTGCTGGATATGACCGGCGAGAACAGCTACAGCGGCACGCTGTACTCGTTCGACACCAGGACCGGCAAGATCATCGACACCATCACGGAGTACCCTGGTGGCGTGAACATCGGCAACATCAGGAGCACTCCGGTTTACGACCCCGACACGTCGCGCATGTACTGGGTGGGCCGTGCCGGCTACTTCTGCTCGGTAAAGATCGGCGAGGACGGCAAGTTCGACAAGGACACGCTCACCACGCTGCGCCTCGAGAACGACAACTCCGACGGCCAGCTGTCCAGCACCGCCACTCCCATAATCTGCAATGGCCGCGCGTACGTGGGCGCCGATGCGGGCAGCAGCTACTCGGGAGTCGAGAGCGGGCACTGCGTGGACGTGATCGACCTGGCCACCAACACCGTCGCCTACACGGTGCCGGTTGGAGGCCGCCCGCAGTCCAGCGGCGTGTGCACCACTGCCTATGTGGACAGCGAGGGCTATGCATACGTGTACTTCGTGGACAACTACAAGCCTGGCAAGGTGAGGTACTTCAAGGACAAGCCGGGTCAGACGGCGGCCATCACCAGCACGGTCGAGACCGGCACCGACGGCAAGAGCTACGACGTGGCCGACGTGCTGTTCTGCCCGGCGCAGACCCAGCAGGAGTACTGCATCTGCAGCCCGATCGTGGACGAGTACGGCACCATCTACATAAAGAACGACTCGGCGTACATGATGGCGATCGGCTCGACCATCGAGAAGATCGAGATCACCACGCCGCCCGACCGCACCGACTACGAGGTGGGGGAGAGCTTCGACCCGTCGGGCATGAAGGTCACGGCCACCTACAGCAACGGCATGACGCGCGATGTGACCGACTACGTGACCTATCAGACCGAGAAGTTCGAGATCGAGGGCAAGCTCACGCTGGAGGTCAAATTCCCCCACACGATGTACCAGAACGACACGACCGGCGGACAGGTGGGCACCGCGCCCGACTACAACTTCACGTGTCCCACGGACACGCTGGAACTCAACGTGGTTAAGACGCTGCCGGCCAAGATCACCACCGAGTCGCTGCCGGATGCTAAAGCTACAACAAGCATGGGCGAGTCTACGGCTTACGAGGCGACGCTCGAGGCAATCGGCACGCAGAGCGGAGCTACGTGGTCGTTCGAGGGCACGCTGCCCAAGGGCATCTCGTTCCAGCCTTCGACGGGCAAGCTTTCCGGTGCGGCGGACAAGGGAACCGGCGGCACCTACGAGCTGAGGTTCATGCTCACCAACTCGCTGGGCACGACCTCCAAGACGCTCACCCTCACGGTGAACGAGAATCCGCGAGTGCAAGGCGGCGATCTGACGACGGGCATGGAGCGCGTGTCTTACTCGCAGAGGCTGCAGCTTTCGGCGGGCTATCCGACTAAGGTGGATTCGTGGAAGATCTACAGTGGTTCGCTGCCCGACGGCCTTGAACTTGACGAGGCCACTGGCATCATCAGCGGTACGCCGACGAAGGCGGGACCATATGAATTTACCGTACGCGCCAGAAGCTCTGTTGGAGAGAGTGCGAATGTACGGGTGATGATTCAGATCGATCCGTACCGCGAGGCGGCGGCCATCACCACGTCCAGCGTGGCTTCGGGCGAAGTGGGCGAGGCCTACAGCGTGTCGTTCAAGGCTAGCGGCGTGCCTTCCGAGGTTACGTGGTCGCTCGCCGGGTCGCTGCCCGAGGGACTTGCGTTCGATGCATCGACGGCCACCATATCCGGCACGCCGGCTGTGGGCAGCGGCGGTGCGTACCAGTTCACGCTCTCTGCCACCAACGGCGTGGGCAATCCCAGCACCAAGAGTTACGTGATGTGGGTCTACGAGGATCCGAGCATCACGACGACCACCCTGCGCGACGCGGCGGTCGGATTCGCATACTCGCAGCAGATCGCCACTTCGGGCTATCCGGTGGACTTCGAGTGGAGCGTGGAGTCGGGTTCGCTGCCCGAGGGTCTTGCGCTCGACGCGACGACCGGCACGATTTCGGGAACGCCCAGCACCAGCGCCGAGGGCAGCCACACGTTTACCGTGAAGGCGGCCAGCAAGAGCACCGGCAAGAGCGCTACCAAGAGCCTCGCGCTCGAGGTGGGCACCACGTCGCCGGCTGCGATAACGACCGAGTCGCTGAGCGCTGCCACGGTGGGCGAGGCCTACGAGGCCGAGCTGCAAGCTGTGGGCGCACCTGCGGAGTTCGCATGGACGATCGAGGGCGACCTTCCCAAGGGCATGAGCTTCGACGGCAAGACCGGCAAGCTTTCCGGCACGCCGGCAGTGGGCACTGGCGGCACCTACGACCTGAAGTTCGCAGTCGACAACGGCACGGGCTCCGATGCCAAGACCTTCACGCTCACGGTGAATGAGGCTCCGGGCCTTGCGACCGATTCGCTGGATGCAGGCTACGTTGGCAGCAGCTATTCGCAGACCCTCGAGGTCGTGGGCTACCCGGACGTGAGCGTGTCGGTCGAAGGCCTGCCTGACGGCCTGAGCTTCGATGCCGACAGCCTCACCATCTCGGGCAATCCCAAGGCTTCCGGCACGAGCGAGGTCGTGGTTACGCTCGAGAGCGAGCTTGGTATGGTGGAGGAGACCCTCGACCTCACGGTGAGGGACAACGGCAGACTTTATGGCAACACACGTATCGACACTATGAAGTCCATCGTGAGCACGGCGTTCGACGAGGACCGCAGCTGCAAATACATCATCGTGGCCACCGCGTGGAACTACGCCGATGCGCTCTCCGCGTCGTCGCTGGCTGGTCTCTACAATGCGCCGATCGTTACCACCGATGGCGAGTCGCTTTCGGACCAGGCCCGTTCCGAGATCGACAGGCTCTCGAGGGGCGACACCGTGGTGTACGTCGCAGGTGGAAGTGCTGCAGCGTCCGACTCGGTGGTGAACGAAATCGAGAAGCTGTCGGGCGTGATGCAGGTCAAGAGGCTTGCCGGAGACGGCAGAGTCGAGACGGGCTTGAAGATCTACGAGGCCGGCGGCGACAACTGGGGCGACACCTGCGTGATTTCCAATGCGTGGAACTACGCCGACGCGCTTGCGGTAGGCGCGTACTGCTCTAACAACGGCGCGCCGATCTTTGGCGCTGTCGACGGCGTGCTCAACGATGCGGAGGTTTCGGCCATCAAGAACGGCGGCTTTAGCAAGGTCGTGATCGTGGGCGGCAGCGCTGCCGTGAACGCAAGCGCCGTCAAGGGCCAGCTGGGCTACGACAAGCAGTACGTGGTGCTTGCGGGAGAAGGACGCGTCGAGACCTCGCAGCAGATCGTGGAGTGGGAATGCGGCTTGGATTCGTCGCGTGCGTTCTCGCCTGAGAATGTGCTGTCGGTGGACAATGTTGCGATTGCCAACGCATGGAACTACGCCGATGCGCTTACCGGTGTGAGCCTTTCTGTCAGGTTCGGCTCGCCCATCATGCTGGTTTCCGAGAACGATGCAAGCTATACCGCGATCCGGGAGGTTGTTGCGGGCAACAGGGCATCTATCTCGCAAGGCTGGATCCTGGGCGGCACCAGCGCCGTGAACAGCACGGTGGAGGGCTGGTTCAAGGCGGCTCTGAAGGGATAGGCTCTAGAAGGAGTTGAGCTTATGGGCGCGTCGGCCTATGGCTGGCGCGCCCAACTTGCTGTGTAGGCACCGGCTTTAATCTGTGCCTTCAACAGGCAGTGTTGATTGGAAAGGTTTGGCTTTAGCGTATGGAGAACATCGACGAGCAGGAGATCGCAAGCTATCTCGAAGGTCTGATCGCGGAGTATCCGGTTTGCGAGTACGCCTACGGCTCGCCTGCCGACATCATGTTCTCCAACAAGGTCTTCACCGTGTGCGAGACCGACTGCGAGCGCTACAAGCACAGCTGGGCCTGCCCGCCGTATGCCGGCAGCGTGGAGGACAACATCGAGCGTATCGGCCGCTACAGGCAGTTCCTGGTGTTCTCCACCGTGTGGGATGTGTCCGATGCCTGGGACTTCAAGGCGTGCCTCTCGGTGCGCAAGCAGCATGAGGAAATCACGCGCGAAGTGCGAGTGCGGGTGCTCGAACATTATGGCTTGGTCGAGGAATCGCTGGACGACAACCCGCAGCCTCCGATCTACTTCCTGTCGGCCGGCTGCTCCATCTGCGACGAATGCTGTTGCCCCGGCGAACCGTGCCGCCACCCCGAACAGCGCCTCATGACCATGGAGAGCCACGGCATCCTGGTGGTCAACCTCATCGAGAAGCTGGGCCTCACCGCCTCCTACGACGGCAAGACGGTGGTGTACTTCACCATGGTGCTGTACTAGAAATAGAAAAGGCCGGGGGATGAGTCCGGCCTTTTCTATAGGAAAGAGGAGAGGATAATTGTGGATCGAGTCGGCGTTTTGGGCCGCCGCCCGACCCGTCGTTTATCAGTTCGATACGCTCCGTTCTGTCGGCACTCTCCGGCAAAGGTTTTCGGGTGTTGCCGAATCGCTTGAAGTTCGTTGCAGTTAACTTTATACGCGTATTTCCTACCGGAAGCAAGGATTTAGGCGAAATCCAAAAGTTAGCCAAGGTAAACGGTTGTGGAGCGCACCCCAGCGGCTCAGAAAGCGTCTAAGCGGCTGCTACCAAACCGAAATCTCGTTCTGCATCTTGGTGAGGATATCCGAGATCTTGATCTCCTGCGGGCACACGTACTCGCAGCTGCGGCAGCCCACGCAAGCACTGGGGCGCTTGTTCTCCTTCATGCCGCCCAGGGCCATTGGGGCGATGAAGCCCTTGCCGCCCGTAGACATGTGCTCGTTGTACAGCGCCAGCAGCTCGGGGATGTTGAGGTGATGGTCGCAGTGCGTCACGCAGTACGAGCAGCGCGTGCAGGGCACGGCATCTTTGCTGGCCAGGCGCTCGCCGATGCCCATGAGGGCTTCCGCCTGCGCATCGTCGAGCGGACGGCGCGAGTCGTAGGTCGCGATGTTCTGCTGCAGCTGCTGCATATCGGACATGCCCGACAACGTGAGGGGCAGCCCGTCGATGCCCTGCAGGAACCTGAACGACCACTCGGCTGCGGTCTGCCCGGGGCACAGCGCTTCCAGCTCGCTCATGCTCCTGTCGTCGAGGTTCACAAGGCGGCCGCCGCGCAGCGGCTCCATCACGATCACCGGGATGCCCTGTCCCTTGAGGAACGCGACTTTGTCCCGGGCCTCCTGAAAGTCCCAGTCCATCCAGTTGACCTGCAGCTGCGCGAACTCCAGGATGTCGCCGAACTTGCGCACGAAACGCTGGATGACCTTGAGCGAGCCATGCGCCGAGAAGCCCAGGTGCCCGATGCGTCCGGCATCGCGCTGCGCGACCAGGAACTCCGCGGTGTGGAGCTTGTCTTCGGCCATGTACTGCTCGATGTTCAGCTCGCACACGTTGTGGAAGAGGTAGAAGTCGAACCTGTCCACCCCGCAGCGCTCGAGCTGCTGGGCAAAGATCTGCTCGTGCTTGCCGAAGTTGGACACGTCGTAGCCGGGGAACTTGTCGGTGAGGAAATAGCTGCCGCGGTCGTGCTTGGCCAGCGCCTTGCCCAGCGCCACCTCCGACTTGCCGCCGTGGTAGCCCCAGGCGGTGTCGAAGTAGTTCACGCCGTGCTCGATCGCGTAGTCCACCATCTGCTCGACGGCCGCTTCGTCTACGTCCTTGCGCAGCACGCCCGCCTCGTCTGCGACCTCGGTCTCGGGCAGCCTCATGGCTCCGAATCCCAGTGCCGAAACCTTCTCTCCGCAAAGCTCGTTGTAGTACATGTTGCTCCTCATCCGCGTATTCGTTGCAAATCCAGAATCCCCAAAAGAGTGTACGCCCGCTCCCCGGGTGAGGGAATGTTGGCTTCCGTCAAGCGTGCCATATACGCTTTCATACCCGATTGGGCGGGCGTTTTGGCTTGACCCGGCACCGCTGCAAAACTATTCTGCGAAGTGGTGTTTTCAGGGGTAATCGCAAATCACCGGCAATCCAGCAAACGCCTTCGACGACAGGAGAAGGCAGCGGCTCGCCCGCAGGCCGCGCAGGTCTTGAAGCGGGTCGGCCGTACTTTCCACAGAGGACATAGGAGGTCCAGATGCTCGTTTTGGTTGTTAATGCAGGCAGCTCCAGCATGAAGAGCCAGCTGCTCGACACGGAAGGCCCCAAGTGCCTGATGAAGACGGTGGCAGAGGCCATCGGCACCGACCTGGCTCACATCACCGTGAAGGTTGGCAGCGAGAAGGTTATCGACCGCGACCTCGGACTCGACGTTTCGGTGGCCCAGTCGCTGGGCATCCTGCTCGACTTCCTGCAGAACGACGAGAAGTCGCCCGTCTCCTCCATCGACGAGATCAAGGGCATCGGCAACCGCGTGGTGTCTGGTGGCGAGTACTTCGCCGAGAGCGTGCTGGTGACCGACGACTCGCTCGAGAAGGTCAAGATCTGCGGTGCTCTGGCTCCTCTGCACAACCCGCATGCGGCCGCCTGCGTCGAGCTTTCGCGCTCCATCCTGCCCGACGTTCCGCAGGTGTTCGTGTTCGACAACGCCTTCCACATGACCATGCCCCCGAAGGCTTACCGCTACGCTATCCCCAAGAAGTACTACACCGACATGGCCATCAGGCGCTACGGCGCTCACGGCACCTCGCACCGCTATGCGGCTCAGAAGGGCGCCGAGGCCATCGGAATGAACGTTGAGGACGCCAACATCATTACCTGCCACGTGGGCAACGGCGGCAGCATCTCGGCCGTTTCCGGCGGCAAGTGCATCGACACCAGCATGGGCCTCACCCCGCTCGAGGGCATCATGATGGGCACCCGCTGCGGCTCGATCGACCCGGCAATCGTGGTGTACATCATGCAGAAGGAGGGCAAGACCCCCGAGGAGATGGACCACCTCATGAACTTCGAGTCCGGACTCCTGGGCGTGTCCGGCGTCGACAGCGACATGCGCGCCGTCGAGGAGGCCGCCAACAACGGCAACGAGGATGCAAAGCTCGCTCTCGAGATGTACGTGTACAGGATCCAGAAGGTCATCGGCTCCTACTTCGCCATCATGGACCACACCGACTGCGTCGTGATGACCGCCGGCATCGGCGAGAACAGCGACATCATCCGCGAGCAGGTCTTCGCCGGCCTCGAGCACCTCGGCATGAAGATCGACAAGGAGAAGAACGCCGGCCGCGTGGGCGACGACGTGTACAAGGTCGTCTCCGCCGACGATTCGCCTGTCAAGATCGTGGTCGTGGCAGCCGACGAGGAGCTGCAGATCGCCAAGGACACCGAGAGGATCGTCAACGCCCTGTAGGCTTTTGTGGCGCGCGTGCTGCGTGCGCGAGCGCGTGTGACTTGCAATAGGTAGCTAGCGGAACCCCCGTTCGAACGAGTCCGAGCGGGGGTTCCTTGTTGCCCCGGGCTGTCAAAGCCTGTGCCCGAACAGGGCGGCTGGTCTACCTTGAGCTGCGGTATTGCTGTATACTGGCCGGCAAAAGGCTATATTTGCGAGGTGGTTGCATGAGCCGCACAACGTCGCTCTGACGAGAAGACAGTAGCTTAGAGCCATGCCGAAGATGTGTGCAGCTGTTTGGAGGAGATTTTGATGGAGAGAATTGCCAGCTTTAGCGTTGACCATCTCAGGCTCGAGCCGGGGGTCTACGTTTCTCGCAAGGATCAGGTGCCGGCGGGCGAGGGATGCGTCGTGACCACGTTCGACATTCGAATGACTGCTCCCAATCGCGAGCCAGTCATGGACACTGCGGTAGTGCATGCAATCGAGCATCTGGGCGCCACGTTTCTGCGCAACGATGCCGAGTGGCGCGACCGCATTCTCTACTTCGGGCCAATGGGGTGCCGCACTGGCTTCTACCTGGTGGTGTTCGGCGACTACGAGCCTCGCGACGTGGTGCCGCTGCTGGTGCGCATGTTCGAGTTCTGCCGCGACTTCGAAGGCGAGATCCCCGGTGCCTCTGCGCAGGAATGCGGCAACTACCACGACAGCGACCTTCCGATGGCCAAGTGGCAGGCGCGTCGTTTCCTGGAGAACACTCTTGTGGGCATCGACGAGCAGCACATGGAATACCCGCAGATCTAGACGATGCGCTGCCTGAGGTTGTGGCGGCTGCGCTATGTGGCACGTGGCGCGATTTTGCAGTTTCGCCTTCGCTCGCACGCAGAAGGGGCTTTTTGTGGCACAGATTGCCAGTTTTGCCTATATGACGCGCGATTATAGAGCGATGAAGTTCCAAGACGGCTTATTTGGGCAGAGAATTAGCTGAGATAATGGACAAAAGTTCATTATCCACGACAATGAACTACCAAATAGATAGAGAGTTCTGCCAGTATGTCGTGCGTCCGGAGGCGAAACTGGCATTTCGTGGCAGAAAATGCCCTGTTGGCGTGCGAGCGGGGGCAAAAGTAGCGTTTTGCGCCACAGAAGCTGGCGATCGAAGAGAGGTTTGACGGATGGGAATTCGCATCGGCGTGATTGGCGCGATGGACATCGAGATTGCGCATCTCAAGGAGCGCATGGCTAGCGAAGCGGGAGGCGCTGGCGGCGCGGGGACTGTTGGCGATGCTTCGCTCGGGGAAACCACTCGGGCGGGAATGACGTTCTACTCGGGTACGATCGGCGGCACGCCCGTGGTGGTGTCGATGTGCAAGGTGGGCAAGGTCAACGCCGCGGCATGCACACAGATGATGTGCGACATCTTCGGGGTGACCCACATCGTGAACACCGGCGCGGCGGGTTCGCTCGACGCGCGGATCGACATCGGCGACTTCGTGGTTTCGACCGATGCCGTGCAGCACGACATGGACGTGTGCAATTTCGGATACGAACCAGGGCAGGTGCCGGGACTAGGTACGGTGGCGTTTGCAGCCGATTCCGAGCTGCGCCAGATGGCCGTAGCGGCTATAGAAGAGGCCGCTCCGGAAGTGAAGGCCTTCGAGGGCAGGGTGCTCTCGGGCGACCAGTTCGTGCGCGACCAGGATGTCAAGCACCGCATCAAGGCGACTTTCGGCGGTCTGTGCTGCGAGATGGAAGGCGCCGCCATCGCGCAGGTGGCGCACCTCAACGATGTGCCGTTCGTGGTCGTGCGCGCCATCTCCGATAAAGCCGACGGAAGCGACAGCCAGCTCTACGAGGAGTTCGAACGCAAGGCCGCCGAGCACAGCGCCCTCATCGTCGAACACATGCTGTCGCGCATGCAGGGCTGAGATTTCGCTTTTGCTGACGTTGAGTTGCGACATGAGATGAAGATCTACCTTCTTTGAGAGTCGAATACCCGGACATTGCCTCGGTTGTAAATGGGTGTTCACAAGACCCGCTGGCTCGTTCAAATCCAAGGCTATTCCTATGCTTGTAGACGCGTGAAGCTATCAGCACGCTCGGGGTGGCGAAAAGCGAACGTGTCAGTGCGCTGAAGTGTCGATTCGGGCAGTTCGTACTAGGAAATTTGCGGGTTATGCTGCATGTTGTTATTCGTGCATAAATGTGTATGCCGCTCATGCAAATTTGGAAAAATTCATGCTGAAATCGCCTTGACTTGCGCCGTTCAAATCCATATTTTCTATTTTTGAAAGAAGCCTGAAAGGGTTGCTCGAGCTTGGCAGACGGCTGATGGCCGTCGTTGGACTGCCGGGTTCGTGAAGTCTCCATGAAGGTTCTTTCGAAGAACATGACATATGCATTCCAAGTACGGGGAAGCGGGTTGGAATCCCGCACAGTGCCGCTACTGTGAAGTTCACGCGAGGCCGCGCAAGCGAGCGCAGCCGGGGCGTAGGACGAAGTCAGACAACCGTCTTGAGTGTATAGGCAAGCTGCTACGAGCCATGGCATAATGCCTGCCTGCCGAACACAGGTCGCGAGGTGCAAACGCCAGCGATTTCGACAGGTTACAGCGCGAGAACAGCCGCCTTACCCAGGTGGCTTTTTTATTGTTCGCGTGCTTTTGCATTCTCCCATCAGTCGTGGGGCTCCCTTGTTCTCGACATACATTCGCACGCTGCGACGCAAGCCGCGCATGCAAGCAGTGCAGCTTCTGCTGGCAGCGACAGGGCAACGCAAGCTGCCGCGGCAATTGCGTGGCGCAGCCGTAGCGTCGGACGAAGTCGGGGACAAGAAGCGAAAAGAGTCGTGTTCGCAAGGCAGTGCTGCCCTAGGCCGGCGTGGCCGAGGGCAGCGACATAAGAATGCAAGAGACATGCGAAAGGAGAGTTATGAAGAAGGGCTTCAACAAGGTCTTCTCGTGCGCGATGGCGTTTATCTTCGCGTTCGGAATGACCCCAACCTTGCCAACCGCAATGGCAGATGAAGCAAAGACCGACGAGACGGCCGTCGAGCAGAACGCAACGGCCGAGGATCAGGCCGTGGCCGAAGAAGAGGCCGCCGACGAAGAGGCCGCGGTAGCGGTAGAAGACGCAACTTCGCAGAACGTTACCCTGACCAACGGCACCTACTCGGTGGACGTGGCATCGTCCATGGGCATGCTCAAGCCGATGACGGGCGACGAGTCATCCTATATCGAGGTGAAGGACGACAAGGCCTACCTGGTGTTCAACGCCACTTCGACACCAGACAAGAATGGAGCGGTAAAGTACGACGCGCTCTACAACGGTAAGAGGTCCGAGGCACCCGAAGATGCTGCGACTGCAACTGTCGTCGATGGAACTCCGATCTATGCTCCCGAAGGTTCCAGCAGCTACGTCTACAACGACAACAACTACACCTGGAGCGATGGCACCGGTGTTCCGTATGGCTACAGCTATCGTTTGGAGTTCGACAAGGCAACGCTCGAGTCGCTGCTCAACGACACTTCGAACGAGGATATCTATTTCGTGATGCGCTACACCAGCCACTACGTGGACTCCAAGGGCAGCACTGATAGCGCCTCCACATGGAGCGGCAAAAAAGACCAGTACCTCACCCTGTCCAACGTCGTGAGGAATCCCGACACGCTCAGCATCACCAACGAGACGAAAATGTTCAAGGCTAGCGCTGCGCAGCTCGTCTATGCAGAGGATGGCAGCGCCACGCTCGAGCTCACCATCGGCAGTGCATATCACTACGTGCTCGTGGGGACCTACGAGCAGGCTGTCGAGATTGGCGACAACACCTCAAAGTGGATTGCCGGCACCGCCAGCGAGGACGGCAAAGCGTATACCTTCGAGATTCCGGTTGCCGAGGGCCAGACCAAGATTCCGCTCATTTCGATTTCTAACTCTCGCTACGAGAATTACAAGGCCGGCACTGGCACGCTTGAGAATGCGTTTATGCCACGTCTGCTGGTGATCGACTACGACAACCTCACCCTCACCACGGGCGATTACAGCTCGATCGAGAGCTGCACCATCAAGGATTGCGGCACCGGCATCGCCAACGGCACCGAAGCCAGCATCGAGGTGCTGGGCGGACCCAGCTCCAACAACTACAAGTACGCTGTGAGCTTCAAGCTCGCATCCAAGTATGATCGCGTGTTCGTGGGCACTGCCGCCGATGCTGCCAAGGCCGAGGATACCGCTCTCATCACGCCTGCAGCAGACGGCTCCATCACGCTCGACCCCAAGGACGAAGGCGCCAAGTCGACCATGGCAAGCGGTGTGGCAACTGTCATCGCTGTGCGCAACGCTTCCACTGGCACCTGGGAGGAGTACGCGGTAACCCCGTCGCTTCTGGACAACACCGTGTCGCTGGACAAGGTGTACACGATCGACCAGGTCAAGGCTCTCATCGAGAAGCTCCCCTCGTTCGAGAAGACCACCGCTGCAGACGAGACGCAGATCGTGACCGCAGAGAGGGCCTACAACGTCCTCTCTGCCGACGACCAGGCCACGCTCGACAAGGAAGTGTCCAAGAACGGCTACACCTACTCCACCATGCAGCCTTATGGCCGTGTGCTGGAGAGCGCCGTGTGGGCTCTCGAGACCCTCAAGCCCGTGGACAACAAGACCACCCTTGCCGAGGGCATCTACAACGCCAACAGCGGTCTGGCCAGCCAGTACAGCAAGGGCAAGAGCACCTCGCCGCGCGTGCGCCCGTGGAGCGTGAAGTCCATCTCGGTGGATGCCGAGGGCAATGCGACCGCAGCCATCACCGTTGATAGCGACGGCTATACCTACGTCTCCATGGGTGGCGAGAAGTACTACAACCAGGCTCCCGACGGCGAGAATTGCGTGTTCTACGTGCCGATCGATCCCAGCGGCAAGCTCTACTTCGGCGGCTACTCGACTTCTATGAAGTGCGAGATCGGCTTTACCCTCGACTGCACGCTGCCCACGACGGCAACGCCTATCGACGGCAGCGCACTGGCAAGCGCTCTCGGGGCTGCCAACGCCGCCTACAGCTCGGCCAACATCTCCGACGATGGATCCGAGTGCAAGATCGGCGACAAGTACGTGCCCACCGCCGAGGCTGCCAAGCTCGAGGCTGCCATCAAGACCGCCAACGGCGTGCTCTATGGCAACAAGTCGACCAAGGAAGACATGGACGACGCAGTGGCGGCTCTCGATGCAGCCGTCGAGGCCTTCAACGCTGCCGGCGTCGAGGTGAAGGACCTTGGCTGGACCCGCGTGTCCGGCGAAGGCAGGTCCGAGACTGCGGCTCAGGTTGCCGCCAAGGGCTGGGAGTCCAGCGAGACCGCGATTCTAACTACCGCCTGGAACTACCCGGATGCCCTGGCCGCCAGCGCTATCGCAGGCACCGAGGACTGCCCGATCCTGCTCACCGAGACCGAGTCGCTGCCCACTGCAACCCTCAACGAGCTTGTATCGCTGGGAGTGAAGCACGTGGCGATCATGGGCGGCACCGCTGCAGTGTCGAACGATGTGGAGAAGGCAGTGCAGGCCATCGGCGTCGATACCGAGCGCGTGAGCGGCGAAACCCGCGAAGACACGAGCGTGAAGGCCATGGCCAGGGTTGCCGAGTCCAACCCCAACTTCGATACCGTGATCGTGGCCTATGGCTACAACTTCCCGGATGCGCTGGCCATCAGCCCGTATGCCTACGCGGCATCGGCTCCCATCGTGCTCACGCACTGGGACAACCAGCTCGACGATGCGACCGTGGCTGCTATCAAGTCGTACGACAACGTGAAGAACGTGATCATCGTGGGCGGCACCGCGGCTGTTTCCGACAGCGTGAAGGACCAGCTCGGCGACGGCTACAGCTACCAGCGCCTCTCGGGCGAGACCCGCTACGAGACCTCCAAGGCGATCGCGGAGTTCGAGATCGCGGCAGTGGATGCGAATGGCGAGAAGCTGTTCAACGCGTCCAACCCGGCCGTGGCAACCGGCGACACCTACCCGGATGCCCTGACCGGCGGCGCTTTCTGCGGCCACAGGCAGTCGATCCTGGTGCTCGCCAACGACAACAACATGTCGGATGCCATCGACGTGCTGTCGAGCCAGAAGGCCAGCAGGGTCCAGGGCGTGGTGCTTGGCGGAGACAAAGCCGTGAGCGATTTGCTTTACAAGGCGATCGAGGAAGGCACCAAGTAGCACGAACCCGGCTCTAGCCGGATTTTCCCGCAGGGCACCGTCGCCAAGCCGACGGCGGCGGTGCCCTGCGCACCGCTTCGAGCGTTCGCTATGCCGGACGCGAGGGGCGATGCGTGCACGACGGCCGATGCTCCAGCTTGCGGCAGCCATCGCGGCTAGCAAGCAGCCTGAATCCCGGGACATCGGCCATCGCGAACGCATCGCTTTTCCATCAAACACGTCAGGAGGTGAAATGCAATCCATGAGAAAGAAACTCGCTTGCAGAAGGGGCACTCGAGCTGCGCTGGGAAGCGCGGCAGTGGCAGTGTCTTCGGCGGTCTTGGCTCTCACGCTGACGATGCCAAGCACGGCGCTCGCCACCTTTGCCGACTGTTCCGACGGAGCAGGCAACGTGACCGACTTCGAACGCTACGAGCAGCAGGCGGCCATAGCCTCGGGGCTGATGGGCGGCACGATAGACGGGTCCGAGATACCCGACGGCACATACGATCTGCCCGTGGGCGACAGCGTGTACTTTGACAACGGCAGCGTGAACGTGGTGAGCAGCTCGACCATGTGCTATGTGAAGTCGTGCGTGCTGACCGTGTCGAACGGCACTATCACGGCGACCTTCAGCCTGTCTGGCGCATACAACTACCTGTATGTTGGCACGGCGGAAGAGGCGGCATCGCTCACCAACGAGGACGGTACCGACGACTCCGCCTACATAGCAGGCCAGCTCGACGGCGACGAGTATTTCTACAGCATCCAGATACCCAGCCTCAACAGCACGATCGAGGTTGCCACCTACAACGGCACGCATGAGGGGCTGTCCAAGTGGTGGACGCGCAGGTTCATGTTCGCCTCTACGGACGAGATCAACGAGGCCGTGGAAGAGCAGCGCAACCAGCCCGAACCGGATCCAGATCCCGATCCGGATCCGAATCCAGGTCCCGGCGGCGAGGAGACCAGCGGCGAGGGCAATGGTACCGGCAGCGGTACGGGCACCGGCAGCGGTCGGGGCACCAGCACCTCTACCCGCAGGACTTCTCGCAGTTCCAGCACATCGAGCGCAACGGTCAGCACGTCGAATCCCACCGAGAAGAGGGGCATCCTCATCGCCTCGATTAGCGCGCAGGGCGGAAGCGGGCAGAATGCCGATGCCGCAGCTCCCATGGCCGAGGTGAAGGAAGAAACCGGGAAGGGTTTGCCGGTGGCGGCTCTGAGCCTGGCCGGAGGAAGCGCGGCGCTGCTGGTTGGCGGCGTGCTGTGCCAGACGCTCGTGTTCAAGCGCAGGCTGGGCGGCGTGGACGACCCGCCGCAATAGAGCGAAACAACGGCTTGCGCCAGATACGGCGCGCCGACCCAAGGCAACCGCAGAGCGTGGCGCGCCTTGGCACGAATAGAACGACCAAGGAAGGAAACGGAGAGATTACATGCTGAGCGAGACTATGCGCATGATAGCCAGCGCGCTGCAGACGCCCGTGGTGTGTCTGCTGGTGCTGCTGGTGGCGACCATGATCATCATGATAGGCATGCTGGTGGCCGAGGTGTTTACCGAGCGCAGGCACTTCGACGTGGCGATGCCGCTGCTGGTGGACGAGCTGCAGCGCGGTAGCGACGTGCCCGGCACCATCGAGCGCAGCGGCCTTCTGCGCAGGCAGCGCGATGCGCTCATCGAGCTGCTGCGGCATCCCGATGCGAGCGACGACGCGAGGGAATCGATGGCGGTGAACCTCGTGTTCGTGGAGCAGAGCCACTTCGACAACCGCGTGAAGGTCACCGACACCATCGCCAAGATCTCGCCGATGCTGGGCCTCATGGGAACGCTCATCCCGCTGGGCCCCGGCCTCATGGCCATCGGCTCGGGCGACACGTCGACCCTTTCGGCGAGCCTGCTCATGGCCTTCGACACCACGGTGCTGGGCCTCGTGGTGGCCGCCGTGTCGGTGCTGATCTCGACCATTCGCAAGAGCTGGTACGCCAAGTACATGTCGGCCTTCGAGGCTGCTACCGAGTGCGTGCTGGAGGCTGCATCCGGACATCGCGACTTCGGACTCGCATCGTCCTACGACGGCTTCGCGGGAGTGGCAGCGGCATCGCAGCCGCAGCATAGGTCTGCGGCCCTGGAGGAGGGCGAGCTGCGATGATCAGGCGCAAGCACTCGAGGCTTTCCGCCCGGGTCGGCATGGACACTGGTGAAGACGTGAACCCCAACTCGTATCTCACCAACCTGTCCGACTGCATGCTCGTGATGGCGGTGGGACTGCTGGTGGCGCTGGTGGCCCACTATGGCGTGGACCTGCAGAGCAGCGAGCAGACGATCACCGGCACGGAGGTGCAGATGGACGCCAACCAGGACGGCAGGATCGACAGCAACTTCGAGGAAGCCGGAAGCGTGTACTACGACTCGAGCACCGGCAACTACTACATGGTGGAGAAATAGCAGGACGGGAGACGGCCGCAGGGCCGATGGGAGGCAAGAGATGAAGAAGGCAGCAAGGTTTCTGGCATGCGTGGCGCTTGCAGCGTGCATGGCGTGCGCGGCCTGCATGGCATGCGGATGCTCCAAGTCGGGGCAGGACGCCACGTCGCAGATGCAAGACGGCACGGTCGCCGACGGCAGCTACACCGTGGAAGCGATGCTCACGGGCGGTACCGGCAAGGCCCATGTGGACTCGCCGGCCAACCTCAAGGTCAAGGACGGCGAGATGACCGCCACCATCGTGTGGAGCAGCTCCAACTACGACCTCATGGTGGTGGACGGGCAGGAGTTTACCCCCACGACCACCGACGGCGGCTCGACCTTCGAGGTGCCCGTGCAAACGCTCGACGAGCCCATGGCCGTGCAAGGCGAGACCACCGCAATGGGCGACCCGCATCTGATCGACTACACGCTCACCTTCTACCCCAGCACGCTCAAGTACCAGTAGGCGCGGCAGGAGACGCTCGATGACCAACATGCGCATTAAGACGATATTCGCCGTTGCGGTCGCGGTGCTCACGGCGCTCGTGCTGGCAGCGGCCTGCCTGCTCGCCGGTTGCGGAGAGCAGGGCACCACCTCGTTTCGCAACACCGACTTGGGCAACGGCTGGCAGCCCACCAGCTCGCTGGAGCTGAAGTACGCCGAGAACTTCTCGGTGGACTACTACGAGGGCGGCTACAAGCTGGCGTGCATCTCCAACGGCGACAGGTACCTCGTGGTGCCCGAAGGTGCCGAGGTGCCCGAAGGCCTGGCATCCGACATCGTGGTGCTGCAGCAGCCCCTCGACCACATCTACATGGTGGCCACCGACACGATGTGCATGTTCGACGCGATAGACGAGCTGGACAGCATCTCGATTGCAAGCCTGCAGGCCGAGGACTGGTACAACGCCAACGCGCGCGCCGCGATGGAGTCGGGCCAGATCGTGTACGGCGGCAAGTACAGCGCGCCGGACTACGAGGTGGTGGTGTCACAGTCGTGCAGGCTGGCCATCGAGTCCACCATGATCAACCACGTGCCCGAGGTGAAGGAGAAGCTGCAGGACATGGGCGTGATCGTGCTCACCGAGCAGTCGAGCCAGGAGTCCAACCCGCTTGGACGCACCGAGTGGGTCAAGCTCTACAGCGCGATGTTCAATAAGGAATACCTGGCCAGCCAGGTGTTCGAGCAGCAGGCGGCGCAGGTCGACAGCGTTGCCACGACCGACGTGGGCAGCCCCACGGTGGCGTTCTTCTACATCAACTCCAACGGCTCGCCGGTGGTGCGCAAGCCGGGCGACTACATTACCAAGATGATCGCCATGGCGGGCGGCGACTACGTGTTCAAGGACCTGGACGAGTCGGAGTCGGCATCGTCCTCGGTAACCATGGAGATGGAGAGCTTCTACATCCAGGCCCGCGATGCGCAGACGATTATCTACAACTCCACCACCACGGGCGGCATCGGCTCGATAGACGAGCTGACGTCTATGAACGACGTGTTCTCGGAGTTTGCCGCGGTGAAGTCGGGCAACGTGTGGTGCAGCGAGGCCAACATGTACCAGATGGCCATGAACAGCGGCGACATCGTGAGCGAGATCAACTCGATACTGGCGGGCGACACCTCGCGCGACTACCAGTTCTTCACGAAGCTCGAGTAGAGCGCGACGGGCGCGGCGCGTGCGCGAGACGGGTGGGATCAAGACCCCGCGATTGCACGGATGGAAAGACGGTTTGGCGGTAGGAATGAAGGCAGAAGCGGTAGCAGACAACGGGAGCAGGAGCAGGGCCACCATCGTGTTCGTGGCGCTGGCGGCTGCGGTCGTGGCGCTGTTCGTGACCACGCTGGTGCTGGGCACCACGAGGGTGGGGCTCGACCAGATAGCGGCCATCCTCACGGGGCAGGACACGCAGAGCGCGCAGTACACCATCGTGTGGACCATCAGGCTGCCGCGCGCCATCGCCTGCATCGTGCTGGGCGGCGCCCTTGCCCTCGCGGGCTTTCTGCTGCAGACCTTCTTCAACAACCCCATCGCCGGCCCCTACATCCTGGGCATCTCGTCGGGTGCCAAGCTCGTGGTGGCGCTGGTGATGATCTTCGCCTACGGCGCGGCCTGGGCATCCAACTCGTGGGTGCTCATATTGGCGGCGTTCGCGGGAGCCATGGTGTCGATGGGCTTCGTGCTCATAATGTCGAGCAAGGTCAACTCCATGGCCATGCTCATCGTGGCCGGCGTGATGATCGGCTACATCTGCTCGGCTATCACCGAGTTCGTGATCACCTTCGCCGACGACCAGAACATCGTGAACCTGCACAACTGGTCCATGGGCAGCTTCTCGGGTACCAGCTGGACATCGGTGCAGATCATGGTCGTGGTGGTGCTGGCGACCACCGCCGCCGTGTTCCTGCTGTCCAAGCCCATCGGCGCTTTCCAGATGGGCGAGGCCTACGCGCAGAACATGGGCGTGAACATCAAGCTCTTCAAGGTGGCGCTCATCTTGCTCTCGAGTCTGCTGGCGGCAACCGTCACGGCTTTCGCGGGACCCATCTCGTTCGTGGGCATCGCGGTGCCGCATCTGGTGAAGGGCTTCCTCAAATCGTCGAAGCCCATCAAGGTCATACCCGCGTGCTTCCTGGGCGGAGCCGTGTTCTGCCTGGGCTGCGACCTCATCGCGCACGTTGCCTTCGCGCCCACCGAGATGTCGATCAGCGCCGTCACGGCGGTGTTCGGCGCCCCCATCGTGATCAGCATGATGCTGCGGAAGCGCAGGTGAGGCGGCTATGGCGAGCATGGAGCTTACAAACGGGCGTGCCACGGCCGACGGCGTGTTCTTTACCGCAAAGCAGCTCTCGGTGGGATACGGCGGCAACGCGCTGATCCACGACATCGAGATAGAGCTGCCGCGCGGCCAGATCCTGACCCTCATAGGGCCAAACGGGTCGGGCAAGTCCACCATCTTGAAGACCATCGCCAACTATCTGGGGTCCATCGCGGGCGCGGTGTACATCGAGGGCGACCCGGTGGGAAAGATGTCCCCGAGCAAGCTCTCCCGCAAGATGTCGGTGGTGCTCACCGAGCGCCTGCGCACCGAGCTGATGACCTGCCGCGACATCGTGGAAACCGGCCGCTACCCCTATACGGGCCGCCTCGGCATCCTCTCGGAGGACGACCACCGCATCGTGCGCGAGGCCATGGAGCTGGTGAACATGTGGGAGCTGCGCGACCGCGACTTCATGCACATCAGCGACGGGCAGCGCCAGCGGCTCATGCTGGCCCGCGCCATCTGCCAAGAGCCCGACATCATCCTGCTCGACGAGCCCACCTCGTTTCTGGACATCCGCTATCAGGTGGAGCTGCTCTCGATACTGCGCGGGCTTGTGGCCGATCGCAACATCTCGGTGATCATGTCGCTGCACGAGCTGGACATGGCGCAGAAGGTGTCGGACAAGGTGATGTGCGTGCATGGCGAGACCATATTCCGCTACGGCACGCCGGAGGAGATATTCACCGGCAACCTCATCGAGGAGCTGTACTCGCTGGAGGGCGGCAGCTTCAACCCCGTGTTCGGCAGCGTGGAGATGGCCAGACCCGAGGGCGAACCGCGCACCTTCGTGGTGGCTGGCGGCGGCAGCGGCGCCAGGGTGTTTCGCAAGCTGCAGAAAGACGGCGTGCCCTTCGTGACGGGCGTGCTGCACGAGAACGACGTGGACTACGCGCTTGCCCGCGACCTTGCCACCAAGGTGGTGGGGGAGAAGGCCTTCGAGCCCATCTCGGATGCGGCTCTGGGAGAGGCTTGCGAGCTGCTGGACGGCTGCGAGCGGCTGCTGCTGTGCCTGAGCGAGTTCGGCACCGGCAACGCGCGCAACGCCGAGCTGGTGGAGCATGCGAGGCAGCGCGGCATCGAGGTCGTGGACGCTTGCGGCGCGGTTGCGGGTGCTAGCGCGAGTGCGAGCGCGGCGACCCTCGAGGCGGGTGGGGCGCGATGACCTTCGAGCACTACATCTACTCGGGCACCAAGCGCCTGCGCTGCGGATACACCACCGGAAGCTGTGCCGCGATGGCATCGCAGGCCGCCACCAAGATGCTCCTGGGCGAGGGCGGAGACGACGTGGCCACCGCCACCATACTCACCCCCAAGGGGCTTCGCGTGACGGCCGACGTGCTGGACGCGACCTGCGGCGACGGCTGGGCCAAGTGCGCCATCCGCAAGGACGGCGGCGACGACGTGGACGCCACCGATGGGATGCTGGTGTACGCCGAGGCACGCGTTGCGGGCAGCGACGCGACGACAGGCGACGGTTCGGCAGTGCGCGTGCTCGTCGACGGCGGCGAGGGCGTGGGGCGCGTGACCATGCCCGGACTCGACCAGCCGGTGGGCAACGCGGCCATCAACCACGTGCCCCGCGAGATGATCGAGCGCGAGGTTCTGGAGGTGTGCGGGACGCATGGCTTCGAGGGCGCGATCTCCATCGAGATAAGCGCCCCCGAAGGCGTGCATATCGCCAAGAAGACGTTCAACCCGCGTCTTGGCATCGAGGGCGGCGTGTCGATCCTGGGCACCACGGGCATCGTGGAGCCGCAGAGCCTGCAGGCTCTCAAAGACAGCATCTCCGCCGAGGCACGCGCCTATGCGGCGCAGTCCAAGCGCATCGTGATCACACCCGGCAGCTACGGCGAGGCGTTTCTGGCCACGTTCGACCTGCCGCAGGGCGTGCCCGAGCTGAAGTTCTCCAACTTCCTGGGGCATGCGCTGGACCAGCTGGCCATCGACGGCGTGGAGGACGTGCTGCTGGTGAGTCACATCGGCAAGCTCTCGAAGGTTGCGGGCGGCATCATGGACACCCACTCGCGCACCGCCGACTGCAGGACCGAGATATTCTGCGCGCACGCGGCCTGCGCGGGCGCGAGCCAGCAGACGTGCCGCGAGCTGATGCACGCGGCAACCACCGATGCCTGCCTCGACATCCTCGAGGAGGCCGGACTTGCCGAGGCGGTGCTGACCAGCATCCACGATGCGGTGCAGGACAGGCTGGATCATCGCGTAGGCGGCGCGTTTCGGATCGGCGCGGTGAGCTTCTCGAACAAGGCGGGATTCCTGTTCGCCACCCCCGTGGCCGAGCAGATCGTTGAGGATTGGAGGCACATGTGAGCGCGACCCTTTACGGAGTGTCGGTGGGTCCGGGCGATCCGGAGCTGGTGACGCTCAAGGCCAAGCGCGTGATGGAGAGCTGCGATGTGGTCGCGGCTCCGCGCACCGCGGGCGGCGACCACCTTGCGCTCGACATCGCGCGGCAGGCGGCCGACCTTTCGGGCAAGACCGTGGTGTACATCGACTCGCTCATGAGCCGCGACTCCGTAGAGCTGGACCGTAGCCACGCAGAGCAAGCCGCGATTCTGGCCGAGCATCTGGCAGCCGGGCGCAGCGTGGCGCTGCTCAACATCGGAGACGTGTCGGTGTTTTCCACCTTCTCCTACATCGCCGACAAGCTCAAGGGAAGCTATCCGGTGGAGGTGGTGCCCGGCGTCACGAGCTTCTGCGCGGCCGCTGCGGTGGCGGGCGAGAGCCTCACCACCATGAACGAACCGCTTCACATAATCCCCGCCAGCGGCATGAGCGTGGACGATGCGCTCGGGCTCGACGGCACCAAGGTGCTCATGAAGAGCGGCCGGCACCTGCCGGAAGTGCTGGCGCAAATCGAGGCGGCGGGTCTGGCCGACAGCGCCTGGATGGTGCAGAACTGCGGGCTGCCGGGGCAGAGGGTGGTGCGCGACATCGCGCAAGACGAGCCGGAAAACAGCTATTTTTCGCTGATAGTAGTGAAGGAGAGGGCATGATTCATTTCGTTGGGGCCGGAAGCGGCGCCGTCGACCTCATCACGGTGAGGGGCGCGAAGCTGCTCGAAGAGGCCGACACGATCGTGTATGCGGGAAGCCTGGTGAACCCGGGTCTTCTGGAGTATGCGAAGGAGGGCTGCGACATCCACGACAGCGCCAGGATGACGCTGGAGGAGGTGCTCGACGTGATGCTGGCCGCCGAGGCCCTAGGCGAGCAGGTGGTGCGCCTGCACACCGGCGATCCGTGCCTCTATGGCGCGATCCGCGAGCAGATGGACGTGCTGGACGCCAAGGGCGTGGCCTACGACTACACCCCCGGCGTCTCGAGCTTCTGCGGCGCGGCATCGGCCCTCAAGGCCGAGTACACGCTGCCCGACGTTACGCAGACCGTGATCATCACCCGCATGGAGGGCCGCACCCCGGTGCCCGAGCACGAGAAGATGAGGCTTCTGGCCTCGCATGGCTCGACCATGGTGATCTTTTTGAGCATGGGGCTTCTGGACAAGCTCTCCGAGGAGCTAGTCGCCGGCGGAACCTACACCGTCGAAACCCCCGCGGCCATCGTGTACAAGGCCACATGGCCCGAGGAGAAGACTTTCCACTGCACCGTGGGCACTCTGGCGCAGACCGCGGAGGAAAACGGCATCACCAAGACCGCGCTGGTATGCGTGGGCGGTTTCCTGGACAGCAGCTACGACAGGTCGAAGCTCTATGACCCCTCGTTCACCACCGGATTTAGGGAAGCGAGCGTGTAGAAGTTGAAGGTTTCGGCTATCTCCTTCTCCGAGAAGGGCGCAGAACTTGCAGGACGCATCGCCGAGCTGCTGTGTGCAGCGGGCGACGAGGTGTCGTGCGCCCGGGGCTCTGGAGATGGCAAGGTCGACCACGCGGAGTGGACCCGCCGCGAGTTTGGAGCCAGCGACGCGCTGGTGTTCGTGGGCGCATGCGGCATAGCGGTGCGCTCGATCGCGCCGCTGGTGGTGCACAAGGCGCAGGACCCGGCCGTGGTGGTGGTGGACGAGAGAGGGCTGCACAGCATCGCCCTCTTGTCGGGCCACATCGGGGGCGCCAACGCGCTGGCGGCTCGGATCGCCGAGGGCATCGGCGCCGACCCGGTGGTTACCACCGCGACCGACGTGAACGGGCTTTTTGCCGTGGACTCGTGGGCCGCGTCGCAGGACATGGCGGTAGCGAACCCCGGGCGCATCAAGGCTGTGTCGGCCAGGCTGCTGGCCGGCGGCGAGGCGGGCGTGTGGAGCGAGCTGCCCATCGCGGGCGAGATGCCCGAGCGCGTGCTGGCGGCAGATGCGCCGGCAGGAGCCGACGTGGTCGTGGGCGTGCATGCGCTCGCGGGCGAGGGCGACGGCGACGCGGTCGATGGCCCGCTCGTGCTGGCGCCCCGCGTGCTGGTGCTGGGCATCGGGTGCCGCAGGGGCACCCCGCAGGCCGCAATCGAGGCGAGGTTCGCCCATACCTGCGAGCACGAGGGCCTGCTGCCGCAGGCGTTCGGCACGCTGGCGACCATCGACGTGAAGGCCGACGAGGAGGGCTTGCTGGCTTTTGCCGCGGCGCACGGCATGAAGGTGCTCTGCTTCGACGCGGCGACGCTCTCAAAGGCGGAGGGCAGCTTCCACTCCTCCGACTTCGTGAAGAAGACGGTGGGGGTAGACAACGTGTGCGAGCGCGCGGTAGTGGCCTCGGGAGCGCGCATCGTGGCCGGCAGGAGCGCGTCCGAGGGCGTGACCATCGCCATGGGCCAGATGAACGCGAGCCTGCAGTGGCCCGGGCAGGGCTAGGCGGGCGAGCGGCAGCCGGCTCGCCGGCAGACGAAGGTAACTATGCAGCCACGCGCCCCAGGGGCGGGGTTGCTGGAAGAAAGGAAGGGAACATGGGTCTTCTATATGTTGTCGGACTGGGTCCGGGCGACCCGAGGTACATGACGCAGGAGGCGGTGGCCGCGCTGCAGGACGCCGACGTGATCGCCGGCTACTCGGTGTACGTCAAGCTCGCACAGGCGGTATGTCCCGACAAGCCCACGCTCGCCACGGGCATGCGCCACGAGGTGGAGAGGTGCCGCGCGGCTCTGGCCAAGGCAGCCGAGGGCGCCACGGTGGCCATGGTGTGCAGCGGAGACTCCGGCGTCTACGGCATGGCAGGCCTCATCTACGAGCTGTCGGTCGAGTACGACCCGGTGGACATCGAGGTGGTGAGCGGCGTGACGGCCGCCCTCTCGGGCAGCGCGGTGCTGGGCGCCCCCCTCACCCACGACTTCGCCGTGATCTCCCTCTCCGACCAGCTCACCCCGTGGGAAAAGATCGTGAAGCGCCTGGAGTGCGCCGGCGAGGCCGACTTCTGCATCGCGCTCTACAACCCCATGAGCAACCACCGACCCGACTATCTCAAGCGCGCAAGCCAGATACTGCTGCGCTACCGCGACCCCTCCAACGTGTGCGGATGGGTGAAGATGATCGGCCGCGAAGGTCAGGAGAGCGGCATCTGCACGCTGGGCGAGCTGGGCGATATGAAGCTCGACATGTTCACCACGGTGTTCGTGGGCAACGCCCAGACCAAGGTGGTGGAAGGCAAGATGGTCACGCCGCGAGGGTATCAGGCCAAGGAGGATGGTCCGCGTGGCTAGGGGAAGCGCATGCATGCTCCTGGAGGACGAGCGTGTGGAAGCGAAAGATTTGGAGGTACTCCTGATGTCTACCGTGCATAGAGACGGCGCAGAGGCAGAGGTCGAGAAGATGCTGGCCGATTCGGGAAGGTCGCTGCGCAAGCTGCTGCTGTTCGGCGGCACCACCGAGGGGCGCGAGCTTGCGGTGAAGCTGGTGCGCAGCGGCTTGAGCGTATGCGTGTGCGTGGCCACGCACGTGGGAGCCGAGCAGCTTCCCATCGGCATGCCCGGACTTGAGGTTACCTGCGGCAGGCTCGACGTGTTCGCGATGTCGCGCCTGATGAAGCAGGGCTTCGGCGCCGTGATAGACGCCACGCACCCCTATGCGGTGGAGGTGAGCGCCAACGTGAGGCAGGCGGCCGACATCGTGCGCGTTCCCTACGTGAGGATCATTCGCCCGAGCATCGACTTCTCCGATTGCGCAGTGGCGTCGAGCACGGCCGAGGCCTGCGCCATGGTGCCCGACGACGGCGGCAACGTGCTGGCCACCACCGGCAACAAGGAGATCTACTGCTACACCGCCATCGCCGACTTCGCCAAGAGGGTGTATGCCAGGGTGCTGCCCGACGAGGTGTCGGTGGAGTCGGTGATCACGACCGGGATTCCCGAAGATCATGTGATAGGAGCCAAGGGCCCGTTCTCGCTCGAGCAGAACGTGGAGACCATGCGCAAGCTGGGCATTCGCCACATGATCACCAAGGAGAGCGGCGCCACGGGCGGATTCGTGGAGAAGCTCGAAGCCGCGAGGCAGTGCGGCGTGGACGTGATCGTGGTCAAGCGCCCGCAGGACGAAGACGGCCTGCTGCCCGAGGAGCTGGTGGCGATCCTGTCGAGGCTGGCCCCCAAACTCCCCGAGAAGAGGGGATAGGGCATGCGCAAGGTGTGGATCGTGGGTCTCGGGCCGGGTGCCGAGGGCATGTGCCTGCGCGGCGTGGCCGAGGTGCTGGCTCGCGCCGACGTTCTGGCAGGCGCCGGCAGGCTGCTCGACGCGGCAGAAGGCCTGGCCGGCGCTGGCCGCGACGGCGCGAGGCCCGCGAGGGTCGAGGAGATTGCGCCCGCCAGGATTCGCGACTCGCTCGACTCGCTCGAGTTCGACGAGGCCTGCGTGGTCTGCAGCGGCGACACCGGCTACTACAGCCTGGCTACGTCCATGCGCGAGGCGCTGGCTTCCGGCAGCTACGAGGTGGTCACGCTTCCCGGCATCACCACGGTGCAGGTCATGGCCGCGCGCCTCGGCCGTCCATGGCAGGGATGCGTGCTGCGCAGCACGCACGGCAAGAGCTGCAACATAGTGGGCGAGGTGCTGGCCGCCCCCGAGGTGTTCTTCCTCACCGGGGGAGAGATCGTGCCGTCCACCATCGCGCGCGAGCTATGCGAAGCCGGGCTGGGATTCGTGGAGATGGCCGTGGGCGAGCGCCTGAGCTATCCCGACGAGCGGGTGGTCGTGGCTCCGGCATCGGAGCTGGTCGGAGTCGAGTTCGACTCGCTGGCATCGGTGTGGGCGAGCAGGCCCTCCCTGATGTCCGACGAGCTGGCGGATTTTCCGCTCCTCACCTGCGGAATTCCCGACGACGCGTTCGCACGCGGCAACGTGCCCATGACCAAGCAGGAGGTCCGCGCGTGCTGCATGGCCAAGCTGGGGCTTGCCAAAGGCGATGTGGTGTACGACGTTGGCGCCGGCACCGGCTCGGTGAGCGTGGAGATGGCGCTGGCCTCTCCCATGAACAAGGTGTTCGCCATAGAGGCCAACCCCGAGGGATGCGAGCTTATCGAGCGCAACAGGCGCAGGTTCGGAGCCTACAACGTGCGCGTGGTGGAGGGCCTTGCGCCCGATGCGATGGAGGGGTTGCCTGCTCCCGATGCCGCCTTCGTGGGCGGCTCGAAGGGCAACCTGCAGCAGATCGTGGAGAAGCTGCTCGAGGCCAACCCTGCCTGCAAGGTGGTGGCCACCGCCATCGCCATGGAGACCATCGCAGAGGCTCAGCGGGTGTTCGCCAGGCTTTGCGAAAGCGGGCGCATGCGGGGCTTCGAGGTCTCGATGGTGAACGTGAGCCGCTCGCGCGAGGTGGGTTCGTACCACCTGCTCACGGCGCTAAACCCCATCGCCATATTCTCGGCCCGCGGCGCGGGCGACCCAAGCGAAACGAAGACCAGCCGATGAACTACGAAACCATGCATACAGGGGGCGAATGCTGCCCGGATGACGCTGCTGTCGAGGGCCGTGCTGCCAGGCCGAGCCTGCTCGACGTGCCCCGCGTGCTGTTCGCCGCGCCCCGAAGCGGCGGCGGCAAGACCACGGTGGTGTGCGGAATGCTCTCCGCGATGATGCGCCGCGGTCTTGCCACCGTGGGCTTCAAGTGCGGCCCCGACTACATAGACCCGATGTTCCACCGCACGGTGCTGGGCACCCCCAGCTTCAACCTCGACCTCTTCTTCCAGGGCGATGGCGAGGCCATCTCGCTCATGGCGCGGGAGTCGCGGGGGGCGGGGGTCGCGGTGGTCGAGGGCGTGATGGGCTTCTACGACGGCATGGGAGCGTGCGACGAGACGGCTTCGGCCTACCATGTGGCCAGGGCCACGCGCACTCCGGTGGTGCTGGTGGTAGACGGCAAGGGCGCGTCGCTCTCGGTGGCGGCCGTGGTGAAGGGCTTCATGGACATGAGGGCCGACAGCAACATCCGCGGCGTGATCTTGAACCGGGTGAGCAGCTCCATGTGCAAGATGCTGGCTCCGGCCATCGAGCGCGAGTGCGGCATCCCGCTGCTGGGCTGCCTGCCCTGCGACGCGGCGTACTCGCTGGAGAGCCGCCACCTGGGACTGGTGAGCGCGGGCGAGGTCGAGGGCGTGCGCGAGAAGATGCAGCTCATCGCCGACGCGCTGGAGGCCAACGTCGACGTGGACGCGGTGCTCGAGATTGCACGTTCGGCTCCCGCCGTGCAGTGCGAGCCGTGGCAGACGGCGCCGGTCGTGGGCGGCTTTGCCGGCGACGCGTCGGTGGTCGCCGTAGCCGACGACGAGGCGTTCTGCTTCTACTACGCCGAGAACCTGCAGATGCTCGAGGACCTGGGCGCGCGCATCGTGCGCTTCTCGCCCCTGCGCGACTCCGAACTGCCTGCCGAGGCCGATGCGCTCTACCTGGGCGGAGGCTATCCGGAGCTGCACGGACCCGAGCTGGAGGCCAACGCCTCGATGCGCGAGTCGGTGCGAGCTGCCTGCGAGAGCGGCATGCCGGTTTTCGCCGAATGCGGGGGCTTCATGTACCTGCAGAACAGCCTCGAGGACCTCGACGGCAACCCCCACCAGATGGCGGGGTTCATCGACTCGCACGCGCGCTACACGGGCAAGCTCACCCGCTTCGGCTACGTGAACCTAGAGTGCCTGCATGGCGGGGGATTCTCCGAAGAGGGCGAGGTCTTCCCGGCTCACGAGTTCCACTACTACGACAGCTCCTGCAACGGCAGCGCATATCGCGCCGTCAAGCCGTCGGGCAGTCGCAGCTGGGAGTGCTTCGTGCAGCAGGGCAACGTGCTGGCGGGGTATCCTCATGTGTATTTCCCGGCGGCCCGCGGCTTCGCGGAGCGGTTCGTGGGAGCTGCGGCGGAGCATCGCCGCGGGCGAGGCGCATCTCGCCCCATCGACTAGAAAGGCGCATGGCATGGCCAAATCCATCATGATCCAGGGCACGACCTCCGATGCCGGCAAGAGCTTCATCGCGGCGGCGCTGTGCCGCATATTCGCGCAGGACGGCTACAAGGTCGCGCCTTTCAAGAGCCAGAACATGGCGCTCAACAGCTTCATCACTAAAGACGGGATGGAGATGGGGCGCGCGCAGGTGATGCAGGCCGAGGCCGCCGGCATCGAGCCCGACGTGCGCATGAACCCGGTGCTGCTCAAGCCCGCAGGCGACGACGGCAGCCAGGTGATCGTGATGGGCGAGGTGCTCGAGACCATGAAGGCGCAGGACTACTACGCGTTCAAGCGCAAGCTGCGCCCGGCGATCGAGAAGGCGTATGCCGAGCTGGCGGAGGCCAACGATGTCGTGGTGATCGAGGGGGCGGGCAGCCCGGCCGAGATCAACCTGCGCGACGACGACTTCGTGAACATGGGCATGGCCAAGATCGCAGGAGCGCCTGTGCTCATATGCGGCGACATCGACAGGGGAGGCGTGTTCGCCAGCCTCTACGGCACGGTGGCGCTGCTCGACGATACCGAGCGGCCCTATGTGAAGGGCACGATCATCAACAAGTTCCGCGGCGATGTGGAGATCCTGCGTCCCGGCCTGCCGCAGCTCGAGCAGATGTGCGGCGTGCCGGTGCTGGGCGTGGTGCCCATGCTGAGGGTGGACCTCGACGACGAGGACAGCCTGTCGTCGCGGCTCTCGCGCAGGCGGGCGGATGCCGCGATCGACATCTGCGTGGTGAGGCTGCCGCATCTGTCCAACTTCACCGACTTCAACTCGCTCGAGCGCTTCGACCAGGTGGCCGTGCGCTACGTGCGCGATCCGCACGAACTGGGGCAGCCCGACCTCGTGATAGTGCCGGGCTCCAAGAACACCATGGGCGACCTCGTATGGATGCGCGAGAGCGGCATGGAGTCGTACGTTGCGAGGCTGGCGCGCGCCGGCGTGCCCGTGATGGGCGTGTGCGGCGGATACCAGATGCTGGGCGAGGAGCTTTGCGATCCGGAGGGGGTCGAGTACGGCGGCACGATGCGGGGCATGGGGCTTCTGCCCACGCGCACGGTGTTCGCCTCGGGCAAGACCCGCACGCGCGTAGCCGGCAAGGTGGGCGAGCTGGAGGGCGTGTTCGCGCCGCTGTCGGGGGCCGACTTCGAGGGGTACGAGATCCACATGGGCAAGACCGATGCCGGCAGCTTCTCGCAGCTCGAGGTGCGCGGCGGCGGGACGTTCGGCGACGCGGGGGGCGCGGATGAGGGTGCGTACGGCAGCTCGGGCGACGGCTGCGTGGCCGGTGGCTCGGGCGACGGCTGCGTGGCCGGCAACGTGATGGGCACCTACGTGCACGGCATCTTCGACGAGGGCAGCTTCGCGTCGCGCATGGTGGCGCTTCTCGCGCAGCGCAAGGGCATCGACCTCGAGGGCGCTCCCGAGACCTCGTTCGAGGACTACAAGAACGCCCAGTACGATTTGCTGGCAGATGGCGTGCGCAAGAGCCTGGATATGGACGCTGTGTACAAGATTTTGGAGCAAGGGGTATAGAAAGCTCACCGCCTCCCCAAGATGTGGTATGGAGTCGCGGGGAGCGGGCTAACATGGTTTGCAAGATGGACGACGGCGTCAGACGGCTGCCTGCAAGGAGGATCCGAAGATGAAGATCGAACTGCAAAACGTGCTTCCGGGCGATATCGAGAAGCGTAGCATGCAGATCATAGAGGGCGAGTGCGCCGAGAGGGGCATCGTGCTCGACCCCGTTACCGCGCCGGTGCTCAAGCGCGTGATCCACACCACGGCCGACTTCGACTACGCCGAGAACCTCGTGTTCTCCAACGGCGGCTTCGACGCGGGTCTCGCCGCGCTCAAGGGCGGCGCCCACATCTTCACCGACACCAAGATGGCCTTTTCGGGCATCAACAAGGCGGCTCTGGACAAGCTGGGCTGCGAGGCGCACTGCTTCATCTCCGACGACGACGTGGCCGAGGCCGCCAAGCACGAGGGCAGCACGCGCGCCGTGGCGGCGGTCAACAAGGCCGCGGGATACGGCGATGGCTCGGTGTTCGTGATCGGCAACGCGCCCACGGCGCTCATCCGCATCTACGAGCTGATCGAAGAGGGCAGGCTCGCCCCCGCGCTGGTGGTGGGCGTGCCGGTGGGGTTCGTGAACGTGGTGGAGAGCAAGGAGCTGATCTTGCAGGCCAGCGTGCCGGCCATCGTGGCGCGCGGGCGCAAGGGCGGCAGCAACGTGGCCGCCTCCATCGTGAACGCGCTGTCGTACATCGCCACGGGACGCACGCTGTAGGACCCTGGCCATGGAGAGCGAAACACGCAACATCGTCATCGGCGCGGCGGCGGGGCTGGCGGCCCTTGCGGGCGCGGCTGCGGCTGCTGCGCATTTCGTGCGCCGCTACAGGAGAAGGCAGGAGATCTTTATCAAGTTCAAGACCATGCAAGGCTCGGTGCTCGTGTACACGATCCGAGACGACGACGGCAACCTCGTGCGCGTGATGGACGTCGACGGGGCATACGAGTCGGCCACCTATCTCGACGACGACATGTGCTACGAGCTGGTGTTCGACTACCACAGGTTCTACAACCACGTGTTCGACCCCGGCCTGCCGGTGCGCTCGATGCTCATGCTGGGCGGCGGCGGGTTCGCCTATCCCAAGTACGTGGTGAGCCACCATCCCGACATCCAGATGGATGTGGTGGAGATCGACCCGATGGTAATCTCGATCGCGCAGAGGTACTTCTTCCTCGACAGGCTGGCGGAGGAGTTCGACACCGACCTGACCGGCAAGCTGCAGGTTATCTGCGGCGACGCCCGCGAGTATCTCGACGCGCCAGAGCGGCGCTACGATGCGATATTCAACGACTGCTTCGTCGGGCGCAGCCCCGTGATGAGCCTTGCCAGCGTAGAGGGCGCGCAGGCCATAAAGCGCTGTCTCGAGCCTGGCGGGGTGTATATGAGCAACGTGATCTCGGCTCTGGAGGGCGAAAAGTCGCGCTTCCTGTCGTCGGTGGTGCGAACGCTGGGCGAGGTCTTCGAGCACGTGTACGTGATCCCGGGCAACGCCGTGGCCGACAACATGCGCGTTGGTGCGGGCGAGGGCGAGGCCCCGCGCGACAACAACGTGGTGGTGGCCACCGACGGTCCGCAGCCCTACGAGGGCGTGGTGGATTTCGTCCCGCTACCCGATGCCGAGGTCTTCCACGACGACCTGGGCCAGATGTACGAGCGGCTCTTCCGTGTGGAGGACGAGTAGGCTTCGCCGGCTAGCTGCTGCTAGAGCCGCTGGCGTCTATGGTGAGGTTCTCGAAGCGGCTCTGTATGAACTCGTCGCTGTAGTTGGTGTCCACCCATTGCTCGAAGGCGTTGCTCGGCGGCACGCCGGCATCGCGCTGGACCTGCCGCTGGAAGCAGATGAGGGTCATCGAGATGTCGGCCGCCAGGTACGTGGCCAGCACCGTGATGAACACGGCCTGCCTGCGCGTGGTGGGCTGCCCGATCGCATACACGAGCGTGGGCATGAGGATCCGCGCCCAGAACAGCCCGAGCAAACCCCAGAACACAAGGAACCTCCAGGCCACCCATTGCGTGATGTGGTCGGGAAGGTGCAGGTAGCTCCACGATTCGGCGTGGAAGAGCGTCATCATGCTCCATCCCGTGACCTGCTCGAGCACGCCCCCCACCATCATCGATACCAGGAACACTACCCACCACTTGGCCTGCTTCTGCCGCAGCGTCCAGCACACCAGGGTGAGCAGCGCCGCGCCCGTGCCGTAGAGTGGCGAGAACGGCCCCCACACCAGCCCGTAGCGCCCCTCGGTGAGGCCGGCGGTGGCGTACATCCATATCTCCTCGATGATGAGGCCCAGGAAGCTTCCGATCACGAAGATGATGATGATCTGGTAGAGGCCCAGATGCAGCTTGTCGAGGTAGCGGTCGCGAAACTCGATGTCGGCCCTGAGCACCTCGCGGCGCTGCTCCCAGGTGAGCTTGGGCTTCTCCGAAATTGCGGCAGCCGCATCGGCATCGTCCTGCTCGTCGCCTCCGGTCTTGCGGCGCTTGCGCCTTCGCCAGAATCCGGGATTGGCCTGCCGCCACAGCTCGGCATCGCGCACCGTCTTCTCGGTCTCGATGCTGATGAGGCCTGCCGCGATCGCTCCCTTGAGCGGCTTGCCCCTGCCCAGAAACGCCCAGAACCACCTGATGCCCTGGACCACTATGTTGAAAACCAGAAACGCTACGAACAGGAAGATGATGAGCGCTAGCAATCTACGGGTCCAATCGGGTCGTTTACTTGCATGTCGTGGCGCCGGCCGCGCTTGCATCGCGGCGCTAGTGGCCTTGCAAACTGTGATGCGAAGCGGGTGCGATAGCGCAATCATGCCGATAGCCATGCCGATGTCGCGTTCGGGCTTGCAGGCAAAAGCCCCCGTCGCTCGTTGTACTATACTAGATTTCCGTGCGGTCATGCACGTGCAAAAGGCACATATTTGCCGTTTTAGCGAAGTTGCCTGAACCGCTGCGTCAACATATCGAGAGGCCTGCTGCACGGCAGGCGCAATTCGGGAGAAGGGATTAGATGAGCACCCAACGCGACATCCTCACCATGCCTCATCAGCAGATCGAAGACCTGCAGCTTGAGCGCCTCAAGAAGATTCTGGTCTACTGCTACGAGCGAATTCCGTTCTACAAGCAGAAGTTCGACGAAGCGGGCTTCGACCCCAGCTCGTGCGAGACCCTAGAGGATATCACCCGTGCGCCCTTTACCACCAAGCAGGATCTGCGCGACAACTACCCGTTCGGGCTGTTCGCCGTGCCCATGTCGGAGGTTCGCGAGATCCACATGTCGAGCGGCACCATGGGCGTGGCCACTGTGAGCGGCTACACCCAGCACGACCTCGAGACCTGGGGCGAGTGCTTCGCCCGCGGCATCGAGTACGCCGGCGGCGACGAGAACGACGTGCTGCACGTGAGCTACGGCTACGGCCTGTTCACCGGCGGCCTGGGTGCCCACTACGGCGGACTCACCCAGCACTGCACCGTGATCCCCATCTCGGCCGGCAACACCCGCCGCCAGATCGAGGTGCTCAAGAACATGGGATCCTCCATCATCTGCTGCACTCCCAGCTACGCGATGCACATCGCCGACACATGCGTGGAGATGGGCGTGGACGCTAAGACCGAGCTGCACCTCAAGGCCGGCATCTTGGGCGCCGAGCCCGTGAGCGACACCATGAGGCACGAGATCGAGCGCAAGCTCAACATGCAGATGTACGACATCTACGGCCTCACCGAGACCATGGGTCCCGGCGTTGCCATCGAGTGCGACAAGCAGGAGGGCCTGCATCTGGCCGAGGACTACTTCCTGGCCGAGATCATCGACCCCGTGACCCTGCAGCCCCTGCCCGACGGCGAGTGGGGCGAGCTGGTGATCACCACGCTCGACAAGGAGGCCTCGCCGGTCGTGCGCTACCGCACCCGCGACATCACGCGCATCATCCCGGGCGAGTGCAAGTGCGGGCGCACGCACAGGCGCATCGACCGCCTGCACGGCCGCACCGACGACATGCTCATCATCCGCGGCGTCAACGTGTTCCCCAGCCAGATCGAGGACGTGATGAAGCACTTCCCGCAGGTGGCTTCGTGGTACCAGATCGAGCTGAGGTCCAAGAACGCCCTCGACCTCGTCACCCTCAAGGTGGAGGTCGAGCCCGACTTCCCGTTCGACGAGATCGGAGCGATCGAGAAGCTGCAGAAGCGCATCAAGGCGGAACTCAAGACCATGCTCCAGATCGGCATCGAGGTCCAGCTGGTAGAGCCCAAGTCGATTCCGAGGAGCGAGGGCAAGGCAAAGCGCGTTATAGATTTGAGGGGAGAAGAGTAGCATGATCGACCAGATCACGGTTTTCCTGGAGAACGACAAGGGGCGTCTGGCATCGCTGTGCCGCGCCATGGCCGACGCGGGCATCAACATGCATGCGCTCACCCTGGCCGACAGCTCCGACTACGGAGTGGCGCGCATCATCTGCGACAACCCCGAGAAGGCGCTGGCGGCGCTTTCGGAGGCGGGCTACCGCGCCAACATCACCAAGGTGTCGGCCATCGCGGTAGACAACCAGCCCGGCGGGCTGGCAGGTCTGCTCGAGGTGCTCGACCAGGCTGACATCAACATCGAGTACGGCTACTGCTTCATGTCCAAGGGCGACAAGGCGGTCGACATCCTCAAGATCCGCAACCCCGAGCGCGCCGCCGTGGTGCTGTCGGAGGCGGGCTACAAGGTGCTCTACCCCGAGGATGTGTACAGCGAGTAGCGTTTGCGTGCGAGGCGACTTGGCGGGAGGAACACGGATGGGCACCAACGACATGCAGACGGGCGGCAGCGAGCCGCGCAACCTCAGGCAGGCGTTTCTCGCGGCGCTCGAATCGTCGTGGGCCGGCAAGGACGCGTGCCTCATCTGCAGCGGTAGCCCCACCGGCGTTTCTCCCGACCTGCTTTGGAGCCTCACCATGTGGAACGACGAGATCATCGCGGTGGACTCCGGTCTGGAGTGGCTGGAGCGCGCCAACATCACGCCGGAGCTGATGGTGGGCGACATGGACTCGGTGGACCGCGAGCTGTACAACCGCTACGAGGTGATGGGTGTTGCGGCCATCGTGACCAACCCGGTGAAGGACGACACCGACCTCGAGCTGGCGCTCATGTGCGTGGAAGACCGCTTTCGCACCATGGCCGTGGTGGCCAACTTCGCCGGTGGCAGGCTCGACCACGAGCTGGCATCGCTGGGCTCGATGGGCCGCGCCGGCTTTCCGGTGGTGGCCGTGGACGAGCATGCGACCGTCGTGTTCTTGCAGGCTGCGGCCGAGGGCGAGCCGGCGGTGCAGTTCGGCGAGGTGGGCAGCGGCTTCGGGCTGGCTCCGGTGCCGTCGCGCATCGAGCTGCGGCAGATCGGCCTCGAGCCGGGCGACGAGTACAGCGTGATCGCCTACGACGGCGCCGCCACGGTGAGCCAGTCGGGGGTGCGCTATCCGCAGGAGTCGGTGGAGATGCCGGGCATCAGCGGCCGGGGCATCTCCAACGTGGTGGCTTCCGGCGATGCCGCGGTGGAGGTCGAGAGCGGCAAGGTCATGCTGCTGCTCACCTTCTAAAGATCGTCCAGCTCCATTCCCTTGCGCCTGTACGCCGGCAGTGTGGCCAGCTCGATTGCCACGGCCACGATTCCCAGCGTGGCGAACAGCAGGAACTGCGGAATCACCACCTGCGCGTCGGGTGACACGATCGGGCGCAGGAAGTTCACTAAGTAGGCGATCGCGAAGAACGTGAGCGAATAACCCCCGTTGATGAGTCCGATCGCCTGGTCGACCTTCGAGCGCGGCGCGACTTCCGAGACCATCGTGAACATATACGAGAAGTACAACCCGTAGCCAACGCCGAAGATCACCGAGGCAACGTATGCCATGGCGAGGCTGCCCTGCCAGAAGAACATCATCGCCAGCGCGACGGTGCCCAGCGCGCTGCAGACGATAGCCAGCTTCTTGCGCAGCGCGATGTATATCTTCCCAAAGAAGATGGACGCGATGGCGCCGGCCAGCGTGTTGGCCGTCATGATCGCGCCGGCAACGTCGTAGCTGCCAAGGCCGGTCACGCTCACATATTCTGATGTGAAGTACTTGTACAGGCCGATCATCATCGAGAACAATATGTAGCCTACGAAGAACGCGTAGAACAGGCCGCCGAACCTCTCGCCATCAGTCTTGCCGGCATCTCGCTCGTACGCGTTGGGACTGTCGGCGGAGAGGGGCTGCACGTCGTCGTCCAGCTCGGGGACGAACACCACGGTGATCACGAGCACCGCCACCGTGGGCCAGAAGATCACGAAAAGCCCGGTCCATTCCGGCGAGGCGAAGATTCCCCCGAAGTAGGAGAGCGCGGCTCCCAGTAGCATCGTGCAGAAGTTCCACGCGCCGATGAACTGCGCATGCCTGTTCTTGTCCACGAACATCTGCGCCAGATATGCGAGCAGGATCGTGTTGATGATGCCCTCGCCGATGCCCATAAGCGAGCGCATGATGGCGAAGTACCAGGCCTCTTCGATGCTCACGCAGAAGATGGAACCGATGCCGAAGACCACGAGGCCGGCCACGATGAGCCTCTTCTTGGAGAACCTCGACATGAGCGCGGCGCAGGCGAAGCTCGAGACCGCCATCCAGGCGCAGGGCGCTCCCGCCACGTAGCTGCCGACCAGGCCGTGCCCATAGGTCTCGAAGATCCCCTCGAGAGCGGGGTTCACGCCCATCTCGGCCACGCCGCACGCGCCGACGAAGATCGTGGCCACGAAGAACATGGCCTTGCGAAACCCGCTCATCTCGATTTTCATGCGCTGTGCCTTTCGCGTCCTGTCCGGCGTGCTACCCGTGCCGCGTGCCTTGCAGCTACGGCAGCGCTTTCGCGACCCGCCGCATTGCCGCGAGCCGGCTACACCGCCGCGAGCCCGCTACACCGCCCCGAGCCTTCGCGTCCGATGCGTCTCCCACAAGGCCTTCCGGTGCCGGCCGCTTCCTTCCCGGCATCCCTCTATATGGCACGATAGCCGAGTTGTGCCCTGCTCGCACGCCGAACCCCCGTTTTGTGCCACGAAATTGAAGTTCTGCCTTCGCTCGCGCAAGGGGCCTCTCAATTCCTGTGAAGTTTGTGTAGAGCGGTGTAGAGAATACTGAACAGATGTTCATTATCTTGAACTCTGCCGTGCTGTCAGGAGCGTCTTTCGGAGTCATTTTGCGTTGCAAGCCCATGCTCAGCAGGCAAAACTCGACTTTTGCGACAGAAAATGGCACTTGGGCGTGCATGAGAAGGCGAAACCTCAAATTCGTGCCACTGCATGGGTGGGCTATGGGGACATCGAGTTGCCACTGCATGTCGAGGCTATGGGGACATCGAGTTGCCACTGCATGGCGGGGCTATGGGGACAGCGAGTGCATTTGGCGGACGCGTTGCCGGTCGTTTGTTGACCGACGGGGTAGCGGGCTGCATAATGAATAACGATAGCTTGCTATCAATTTGAAATCTGTTGAAAGACGCACGGTTTCGCGCTTTCGCGCAGCCCCGACATCGCGGGCGTGAGAGCGGGCGTGGCATGGCCATGCGTTAACGCAAACGATACGGGACGAAGAGGCTAGATGAGCGAGAAAAACAAGACGACAACCAGCACGGGCGGCGCAGGCAAGGCGACCGACGCGACCGAGGCGAACCCGCAGGACCACCAGCAGCTCGAGAACTTCCGGACCATCAAGAACGACCACATGGTCCGCAAGCTCATGAAGTACATCGGCGAGTACAAGCGCTCGACCATCGTTACGCCGATATTCACGGCGCTCGAGGTGTTCATGGAGGTGCTCATCCCCTTCATCATCGCGCTGCTCATCGACAAGGGCGTGAACGCCGGCGACCTGGGCAACGTGGTGCTCTACGGCGGTATCATGCTGGTGCTGGCGTTCCTGAGCCTGGCGTTCGGCGTGCTGGCAGGTAAGTTCGCGGCCGATGCCTCGTCTGGCTTCGCGTGCAACCTGCGCTACGCGATCTTCGAGAACATCCAGACGTTCTCGTTCTCCAACATCGACAGGTTCTCCACTGCAGGTCTGATCACCAGGGTCACCACCGACGTGACCAACGTGCAGAACGCCTACCAGATGGTGCTGCGCATCGCGGTGCGCGCGCCCCTCACGCTCATCTGCTCGATGGCCATGGCCTTCGTGGTCAACGTGCCGCTCAGCACCATATTCCTCGTGGTGGTAATCGCGCTCGGCGTCGTGCTGTTCGGCATCATGTTCAAGGTGATGCCGCTGTTCAACCGCGTGTTCCGCAAGTACGACGACCTCAACGCCAGCACGCAGGAGAACATCTCGGGCATCCGCGTGGTCAAGGCGTTCGTGCGCGAGGAGCACGAGACCACCAAGTTCGAGAAGGCCGCAACCAACCTCTACAAGATGTTCGTGAAGGCGGAGTCGATCCTGGCCGTCAACATGCCCGTGATGATGACCGCGATCTTCGGCTCGATCATCGCCATCTCGTGGCTGGGCGCCAACTTCATCGTGGTGGGCAGCCTCACCACCGGCGAGCTTACCTCGATGTTCTCGTACCTGCTAAGCTCGCTTAGCTCGCTCATGATGCTGTCGATGGTGTTCGTGATGATCTCGATGAGCCTGGCCAGCATCAGGCGCATCAACGAGGTGCTGGAGGAGACCCCCGACATCGTGAATCCCGAGAACCCCGTGATGCAGATCCCCGACGGGCGCATCGACTTCGACCACGTGGGCTTCTCGTACAAGAAGAACGCCGCCAAGGAAACGCTGCACGACATCGACCTGCACATCGAGGCGGGAGAGACCATCGGCATCATCGGCGGCACGGGCAGCGGCAAGTCGTCGCTGGTCAACCTCATCAGCAGGCTCTACGACGTGAGCACCGGCGAGGTGCGCGTGGGCGGCATCGACGTGCGCGACTACGACCTGGAAGTGCTGCGCGACGGCGTGTCGGTGGTGCTGCAGAAGAACGTGCTGTTCTCGGGCACGATACTCGAGAACCTGCGCTGGGGCCAGGAAGACGCCACGCTGGAGGAGTGCGTGGAGGCCTGCAAGCAGGCGTGCGCCGATGGCTTCATCCGCGAGATGCCCGACGGATACGACACCTACATCGAGCAGGGCGGCACCAACGTGTCGGGCGGCCAGCGCCAGAGGCTCTGCATCGCCCGTGCGCTGCTCAAGCATCCCAAGGTGCTGATCTTGGACGACTCCACCAGCGCGGTGGACACCGCCACCGATGCCAGCATCAGGCGCGCCTTCGCGCAGAAGATCCCGGGCACCACCAAGGTGATCATCTCGCAGAGGGTGAGCAGCGTGGAAGATGCCGACAGGATCATCGTGCTCGACGACGGGTGCGTGAGCGGATTTGCGCCGCACGAGGAGCTTATGCAGACCAACAAGATCTACAGCGAGATATACGAGACGCAGACCAGCGGCGGAGGCGACTTCGACAAGCTGGAGTCGGCCGAAGAAGAGTCGGCTTCGAAGGGAGGTGATGCACGATGACGCAGGAGAAGAAGCAGTTCGCCGCGCCGCAGGGCGCAAGTGCGGGAGCGCAGGGCGCGGGAAAGCCCGCCGGAGCTGGCAAGGGTCCCAGAGGGCCGCGCGGCAGCGTGCGCATGCCCGGACAGAAGTTCGACCGCGAGAGCCGCGGCACGCTCGGACGCGTGATTCGCTACATGTTCTCCAACTACAAGTTCTCGTTCATCGTGGTGCTGGTGTGCATCGTGGTGTCGGCCGTGGGCGTGCTCATGGGCAGCCTGTTCCTGCAGTCGCTCATCGACGACTACATCGTGCCCCTCACCCAGCAGGAAGTGCCAGACTTCGGGCCGCTGCAGGCTTCGCTCACGCAGCTGGCGGCATTCTTCGCCGTGGCGGCGCTGTGCTCCTACGCCTACCAGCGCATCATGGTCAACGTGAGCCAGGGCACGCTTCGCCGCCTCAGGATCGACCTCTTCTCCAAGATGGAGACGCTGCCCATCGGCTACTTCGACACGCATTCGCACGGCGACATCATGTCGGTGTACACCAACGACGTGGACACCTTGAGGCAGCTCATCAGTCAGTCGATCCCGCAGCTGGTGAACGCCAGCGTGAGCGTGGTGGTTACCCTGGTGTCGATGATCGTGCTCAACATCCCGCTAACCCTGCTGTCGCTGTTCATGGTGTTCCTGATGCTGTTCCTCACCGCCAAGCTCGCCAAGAAGGCCGGCTTCCACTTCGTGAACCAGCAGCGCGATCTGGGCGCGGTCAACGGCTACGTCGAGGAGATGATCGAGGGGCAGAAGGTCGTGAAGGTGTTCTGCCACGAGGAGAAGGCGCTCGAGGGCTTCAAGGTCATCAACGACCAGCTGCGCGAAAGCGCCTACCGCGCCAACATGTACGGCAACATCACCATGCCGGTGAACAACAACATCGGCAACATCAGCTACGTGCTATGCGCCATCCTGGGCGCGGTGCTGGCCTTGAACGGTTTCGCCGGCCTCACGCTGGGCACGCTGGTGGCGTTCCTCTCGCTCAACAGGAGCTTCTCGATGCCGGTCACGCAGCTGAGCCAGCAGGTCAACATGGTGGTGATGGCCATGGCCGGCGCCGAGCGCGTGTTCAAGCTGATGGACGCGCAGCCCGAGGATACCGGCGGCCAGATCACGCTCGTGCGCGCCGAACGCGACGAGTCCGGCGAGCTGCACGAGGTGCCGTACCGCACCGGCATGTGGGCATGGAAGGGCGCCAAGGAGGCCGCCACGCTCGCAGGCGTGAGCATGCCCGATGACGGCGACTTTGCCTCCTCGATCGACCTCGTCGAGATGCGCGGCCGCGTCGTGTTCGAGAACGTGGTGTTCGGCTACACGCCCGATAAGACGATCCTGCACGACATCAACCTCTACGCCGAGCCGGGGCAGAAGATCGCCTTCGTCGGCGAGACCGGTGCCGGCAAGACCACGATCACCAACCTCATCAACCGCTTCTACGACATCCAGGAAGGCACTATCACCTACGACGGCATCCCCGTGCGCGAGATCAACAAGGCCTACCTGCGCCACAGCCTGGGCATAGTGCTGCAGGACGTGAACCTGTTCACCGGCACCGTGATGGACAACATCCGCTACGGCAAGCTCGATGCCACCGACGAGGAATGCATCGAAGCGGCCAAGCTGGCCAACGCCGACGGCTTCATCACGCGCCTGCCCGACGGCTATCAGACGCAGCTCACGGGCAACGGAGGCAACCTCAGCCAGGGCCAGCGCCAGCTGCTCTCGATCGCCCGCGCCGCCGTGGCCAACCCGCCGGTGCTCATCTTAGACGAGGCCACTTCGTCCATCGACACCCGCACCGAAACGCTGGTGCAACGCGGCATGGACGCGCTCATGCAAGGTCGTACAAGCTTCGTGATCGCTCACAGGCTCTCTACCGTGCGCGATGCCGACTGCATCATGGTGCTCGACCACGGCCGCATCATCGAGCGCGGCAGCCACGACGAGCTTATCGAGCAGAAGGGCAAGTACTACCAGCTCTACACCGGCAACTCGCTAGGGGAGTAGCAGCTAGCTTGTTGCTCTCCGGGGGCGCCCGCACGGGGGTTCGAGCGCCTGGGGAAAGACCCACTGGGTCTTTCCCCAGCGAGAACGGGCGCACTTCAGTGCGCCCAGGGGCATCTGCACGGTTCAGGCAACGCTAACGCTGCAGAAGTCGCCTGTCCGACACACCCCACGCTGGCACCTGGAGAGTCCTCA
>CAVFRF010000061.1:0-4005 GCA_963624975.1 Bacteroidaceae bacterium | reverse complement strand
GGACAGGCGACTTCTGCAGCGAAGCGAAGCCTGAGCCTGTACGATATACCCCGCGGCGGCACCCCGGGGATTTGCTAGCACCCCCGCGATGGCACCCCGGGGAGATCTTCTAGAAGAACACGCGGGGTCGTCCCGTTCGTTGATGCCGCGGAGTTAATGTCCGGCCTTTGGCATATGCTCTTTACAGCCGGCGGGTACCTGAGGCGAAGCACTTTCGTGCACCCGTGTTCGCCGATTCGAACAATGCCAGACGATCGCAAGAAGGACCTTCTCCAAGCATGGATTACTCTGCACCAACGCAATCACTCATAGACTCCGCCAAGCTCAATCCCGCCCAGAGAGAGGCGGTGGAGACGGTGTCGGGGCCGCTGCTGGTGCTTGCAGGAGCGGGTTCGGGCAAGACGCGCGTGCTCACCTACAGGATCGCGCACATGGTGGCCGACCTCGGGGTGCCTCCCTATGCGATTTTGGCCATTACCTTCACCAACAAGGCGGCCGCCGAGATGCGCTCGCGCATCGGCGAGCTGCTGGGGCCCATGCGCGGCATGTGGGTGCTCACCTTTCACTCGCTTTGCGTGAGGATGCTGCGCGCCGACGCGCATAGGGTGGGCTACACCACCAACTTCACCATCTACGACGATGACGATTCGAAGCGCCTTGTGAAAGAGATCTACTCCGAGCTGGACGTTAACCCCAAGGCGTTCTCGATCCAGTCGGTGCGCGGGCGCATATCGCGTGCCAAGAACGAGCTGGTAGATGCCGAGGAGTTTGCACGTACGGCAGGAGCTTCGCCGGTGGAGCAGGTGACCGCGAAGGTTTACGCCAAGCTGCAGGAGCGACTCAGGATGGCCAACGCCATGGACTTCGACGACCTGCTGCTCTACGGCCACAGGCTGCTGGCCGACAATCCCGAGGTGCTGGCGGCGTATCAGGACAGGTTCCAGTACATCTCGGTAGACGAGTATCAGGACACCAACCATGCGCAGTACGAGATCGCCAGGCTGCTGGCGGCCAGGAGCCGCAACCTCATGGTGGTGGGAGACGACGACCAGTCGATCTATTCGTGGCGCGGTGCCGACATTCGCAACATCCTGGAGTTCGAGAAGGACTACGCCGATGCCAAGACGGTGAAGCTCGAGGAGAACTACAGGTCCACGGGCATCATCCTCGATGCCGCCAACTCCGTGATAGCGCACAACTCCAAGCGCAAGAGCAAGAAGCTCTTCACCTCGGGGCCTGCAGGCGACAAGATTGACATGTACGTGGCCACGGACGAGCGCGACGAGGGCAGGTGGATCGCCACCGAGATAGAGAAGCGCGTGGCGAGGGGCTACGAGTATTCCGATATCGCGGTGTTCTACCGCACCAACGCGCAGTCGCGAATGCTCGAAGACATGTTTCTGAGAGTGGGCATCCCGTACCAGATCGTGGGCGGCACGAGGTTCTTCGACAGGGCCGAGATCCGCGACGTGATGGCGTATCTGGACGTGGTGGTCAACCCGGCCGACGACATCTCGGCCAAGCGCGTGGTCAACACGCCCAGGCGCGGCATCGGCAAGACCACGATCCAGCTCATCGAGGGACGTGCGGCGGCGGAGGGCGTTACCTTCATGGACGCCCTGCAGGAATCGATCGCCGACGACAGCATAGGCGCCAAGACCCGCAACGGGCTGGCGCAGTTCGACAACATCATACGCACGGCCAGGTCTTATTCGGGCAGCCTGCGCGACGTGGTGGAGATGATAGTCTCGCAGACCGGGCTCATCGAGGCGCTGGAGGCGCAACGCACACCCGAGGCCATGAGCCGCATCGAGAACATCCGCGAGTTCTTCGGCGTGGTGTCGGAGTTCGAGAGCCAGCATGCCGAGGAAGACGACGAGGACGAGGCACCCACAGTGCAGGCGGGCATCACGGAGGCTCCCAAGAAGGCGGAGCCGGCGCAGCCCATGGACATGGCGGCGATGGCGCTGGCGGCGCTGCGAGCCTCGACGGGCGACGCGGCCGGTGCGGGCGCGGGTGCGCCCGGCGGCCAGGAGGAGGGCACCGCGCAGCTGCTGCTCACGCCCCTCATGGAGTGGCTGTCGCTTCGAAGCGACCTCGACTCGGTGGACGACTCCGATTCGCAGGTCACGCTCATGACCGTGCACTCGGCCAAGGGCCTGGAGTTTCCGATAGTGTTCATCGCCGGAATGGAGGAGGGCATCTTCCCCCACATGAACTCGAGGTTCGACGAGGCCGGCATCGAGGAAGAGCGCAGGCTGGCCTACGTGGCCATCACCCGCGCGAGAGAGCACCTCTCCATTGTGTGGGCGCAGCAGCGTTCGCTGTTCGGCTCCACGCAGAACAACCCCAAGTCGAGGTTCGTGCGCGAGATTCCGCAGGAATGCGTGAACTTCCCCGGAGTGGGCAGCAGGGGCTACTCGGGCACGGGCCACGAGAAGCGCGGCAGCAGACGCGGCATCTACGGCAGCGGCACACGCTATGAACAGTCCGCAGTTGCAACCGACGGCCGCATATTCGGCGGCTCCGGACAGCCCGTCAACCTTCTCGACCAGGGCGGCCGCGGCGGCAAGGCGGAGGTCGCGAGGTTCTCGAAGGGCGACAGGGTCGACCACAAGGTGTTCGGCCGCGGCATCGTGATAGGCGCGAAGGGCGACTCGCTCACGGTGAAGTTCGACAAGACCGGGGTGGAGAAGACGCTGCTGCTGGGATATGCGCCCATCGTGAAGGTGGACTAGGCGACTGGCAGTCGGCCCGCGACAGCGGGGAAGCAAGCACGAGAGCGATTGGCTAAGGAGCGGTTTTGGCAGCATCCAGATCGACGATAGTGATAGGGCACAGGAATCCCGACAACGACTCCATCTGCGCGGCGGTGGGCTACGCGTACCTCAAGAACCAGCTCGACCCCGACGGCAACTACGTTGCATGCAGGCAGGGGCCGCTTCCCGACGAGACCGCCTGGATTCTCGAGCGCATGGGCGTGCCCGTGCCGCAGTACGTCACGCACATCCACTCCAGGGCCATGGACGCCATGACCCCCGACGTGATATCGGTGAGGTCGGACGACATCCTGCTCAACGCCGGCCGCAAGATGCGCGAGCACGGCATCAGGGCGCTCGTGGTGGTGGACCCGGATGGCAAGTACGCCGGCATCGTGACGATGCGCAGCCTGTCCGAGATCTACATCGACGAGGTCGACATGGTCGACACCTACAAGAGCCGGCTCAAGCTGGGCAACATCGCCAAGGCATGCGGCGGGCGCATCGTGCTGGGCGACCCCGAGAAGGTGCTCGACGGACACCTGCGCGTGGCGGCATCGGAGCCGGAGACGTTCCGCGCTCTCATCTCCGAAGGCGACACCGTGGTGATGGGCGACCGCAAGAGGTCGCAGCTCATCGCCTGCGAGGAGAAGGTGGCCTGTCTTGTGCTGGCCGTGGGCGCTCAGCCTTCGAAGGAGATCGTGGACCTTGCCAGGCAGAACGGCACCGCCATCATCTGCGCAGACCAGGACACCTACACCGTGACCAGGCTCACCACGCTCTCGCGGGTGATCGGCGACTGCATCGAGACCGACGCGCTGGTGTTCGACCCCGAGACGCTGCTTGCCGACGTGGTGCCCGAGCTGCTGCACTCGCATCAGCGCGAGGGCGTGGTGGTAGACGAGGACGGCTACTGCCTGGGCATCATCACCAGGAGCGACATCGCATCGATCCCGAGGCGCAGGGTCGCGCTGGTGGACCACAACGAGAGGGCGCAGTCGCTTCCCGGCATCGAGGAGGCCGACGTGGTGGACATCGTGGACCACCACAGGGTGGGCGACATCCAGACATCGGGCCCCATCCAGTTCCTCTTGCTGCCCTGGGGTTCGTCGGCGACCATCGTGGCCGACCAGTACAGGGTCCACAGGGTGCAGATGCCCAGGGCGATAGCGGGCGTGCTGCTCTCGGCGGTGCTCACCGACACCGTGCTCATGAAGTCGCCCACCACGACCGACATGGACAGGGA
>CAVFRF010000060.1:0-11312 GCA_963624975.1 Bacteroidaceae bacterium | reverse complement strand
CCCCCCCGCTGCGCTTATGTGTTTCGGAAACGAAGACGAGAGGTGCTCTGATGATCAACAACTTTTGCAAGAAACCGCTGTGGCAATGCGCCAAGACGCTCGTCGAGGTGGCGCAGGGCAGCAGGCCGGCCGACGTGGTGATCAGGGGAGCCAGGCTCGTCAACGTGTGCACCGCGGAGCTGCAGGACGGCATCGACGTGGCCATTGCCGAGGGGCGCATCGCCTACGTGGGCAACGCCGAGCACTGTATCGGCGAGGGCACGTGCGTGATCGATGCCGGAGGAGCCTGCATCGCCCCCGGCTTTCTGGACGGGCACATGCACATCGAGTCGTCGATGCTGGGCGCTGGCGAGTACGCCCGCGCGGTGGTGCCCCACGGCACTGCCGGAGTGATGTGGGATCCGCACGAGATCTGCAACGTGCTGGGCCTCGACGGCGTGAGGATCATGCAGCAAGACGTGGAGCGCACTCCGCTCAAGGCCATGGTGACCACGCCGTCTTGCGTGCCGGCGGTGCCGGGCTTCGAGGACACGGGCAGCTCCATCACGGCCGACGACATCGCCGAATCGATGACGTGGCCCTTCGTGATCGGCCTGGGCGAGATGATGAACTTCGTGGGGGTGCTGGGCGGTCAGGACCTTCCGCACGACGAGATTGCCGAGACGCTGGCGGTGGGCAACATCGTGACCGGCCACTACTCCATCCCCGAGACCGACCGCGGCCTCAACGCCTACATCGCCTCGGGCGTGCGCTGCTGCCACGAGTCCACGCGTCCCGAAGACGTGATCGCCAAGATGCGCCTGGGCATGTACGCTCAGCTGCGCTACGGCTCGGCTTGGAAAGACCTGCCCACGCTGGCCAGCGCCATCACCGAGCACGAGGTGGACTCGCGCTTCTCGATGCTGGTGTCCGACGACGCGCACCCGCACACTCTGGTGAGCGAGGGGCATCTCGACCACATCGTGCGCACGGCGGTGAGCCTGGGAATCGACGCGATCACGGCCATCCAGATGGTCACCATCAACTGCGCGCAGTGCTTCCAGCTCGACCACGACATGGGTTCGATCACGCCGGGCAAGTGCGCCGACATCGTGTTCCTGGATGATTTGGAGAACCTGCAGGTCACGCGTATGATGATCGACGGCGACGTGGTGTCCGAAGATGGCCGTCCGTGCTTCGAGCTGGAGCCTTTCGACTACCCGCGCTGGGCCACGCAGTCGATGCACCTTGGGAACGCGATCGACGCGTCGACGTTCGCTGTGCCGTACGCGGATGCCGCCTCGGGCGCGGGCTCGGCGGATGTTGCCGGCGCTGTGAGCGCGCCGCAGGTCGCGCGGGTGCGGGCCATCGAGGTGATTCCGGGCAAGGTCGGCACCTACGAGACGCATGTGGACCTTCCCGTGGTGGACGGCCATATCGAGGGCGACCTTGCGCAGGACGTGCTCAAGACATTCGTGTTCGAGCGTCATCACGAGACGGGCAAGTTCGGATGCGGATTCGTGAAGGGCTTTGGCATCAAGCGCGGCGCGATGGCGTCCACTGTGGCGCACGACGCTCACAACCTGCTGGTGGTGGGCACCAACGACGACGACATGGCGCTTGCCGCCAACACGCTGGCCGAGTGCGGAGGCGGCATGGTGGTCGTGGCCGACGGCCGGGTGCTGGGCCTCGTGGAGCTTCCCATCGCCGGCCTCATGAACTCGCTTCCCGCCGAGGAGATGAGCCAGAAGGTCGACTCCCTCGAGGGCGCATGGGCCGAAATCGGCTGCACGATGCCGTCGCCCTTCATGACGATGGCGCTCATCCCGCTGGCCTGCCTGCCCGAGCTGCGCCTCACCAACCGGGGCCTGGTGGATTGCACGAAGTTCGAGTTCACCACGCTTCTGGCCGAGTAGCTACAGATCCTCGACGAAACCCACGCGGAAGTTGGCGAACACCGCTTCGCCTTCTTCCTGCGTGGCATCGAGGTCCACGTCGGCTGCGATGGCGAAGTCGTGGTCGCCCTCCGGGTCGCTGAAGATCTGGCGCACGTGCCATATGTGGTCGGCCTTCTCGTCGTCCTCGTCGATCATGAGGTAGGCTGCCGAGCGCGCGTCGGCATCGGTGAGCACTTCTGCGTGCACCTCGAAATAGCCTTGCAGGGCCTCGCGCCATCTGCGTTCGCCGCAGCCCCATTCCGAGTCCATCTCGCCAAGCTCGCGCTCCTTGCGAAGCGAGGCCATCCTCACCCGCAGGAACAGCGCGTTTCTCACCATCACGCGCATGCCGCGCCTGTCGCGCACCACGGCATCCGCCTCAGGCGGCGCGGCACTCTCGGCATCTGCAGACGCGCCCGCGTTCTCCCATTCGTCCACCAGACTCGAGTCGATCGAATGCACCATGAAGCCCAGCCACGACACGATGTCGTCGAGGCGTTCGTCGCGCTTCGACATGGGAATCGTGCGGCTCAGCACGCGGTAGGCATCGGAGAGGTAGCGCAGCAACGTGCCCTCCGACCGGGCGATCTTGTATCGGCCGATGTATGTTTTGAAGTCCGACGCGGTCTCGATCATGTCGCGCAGCACCGACTTGGGCTGCAGCTCGAAGTCGCGCGCCCATGGCACGCCCTTGCAATAGTTCTCGAACGCAACCGCCAGCAGCTCCTCCAGCGGCTTGGGGTAGGTTACATCCTGAATGCGCTCCATGCGCTCGTCGTACTCTATGCCGGCGGCCTTCATCTTGTCCACGGCCTTGTTGCGCTCCACTCGCTCCTGCGCGCGCAGCACCTGCCGCGGGTTGTCGAGTGTGGCCTCCGCCATCGAGATCACGTCGAGCGCGTATGTCTCGCTCTCGGGATCTAGCAGCTCGAGAGCCGCGATGAGGAAGGGCGAAAGCGGCTGGTCGAGCGCGAAGTCTTCCGGCAGGTCGACGGTCGTGACGTACTCGATGCCGCTGTCGGACGAATCTTCGCTCGCGGGCGAATCAGGCAACTCATCAACAACCGAGAGCTCAACTTCACTTGCATCGCTCTCGGGTATCGTGTCCGCACCGACGGCGCGTCTCTCCACCACTCCGGTGTGGATAAGCGTGTCGAAGATCTCGTCTGTGCGCTGGTATAGCGCGAGTTTCTCCTCGTCGGTTTGCGCGGAGTCGGCGATGATGCGCTTGACCCGCGCGTATGCGTCGCCGCCGTGCAGCACGCACGACAGCACCATAGAGTGGGTCACGCGCATGCGTGGCTTTAGCTTCTCGGGAGCCGCGTTGCGCAGCTTGTCGAAGGTCTGCTCGTTCCAGGTCACGAAGCCCTCGGGCGGCTTCTTCTTCTTGAGCTTGCGGAGCTTCTTGGGGTCGCCGCCGGCCTTTTGCACGAGCTTTGCGTTCTCGATTTCGTGCTCGGGCGCCTCGGCGATCACCATGCCCTCGGTGTCGAATCCGGCGCGGCCCGCGCGCCCGGCGATCTGGTGGAACTCGCGCGCGCGAAGGCGGCGCATGCGGTACCCGTCGAACTTGGTAAGCCCGGTGAGCACCACGGTGTGGATCGGCACGTTGATGCCCACGCCCAGCGTGTCGGTGCCGCAGATCACGGGCAGAAGGCCCTGCTGCGCCAGCTTCTCCACCAGCAGGCGGTAGCGGGGGAGCATCCCTGCGTGGTGCACGCCCACGCCGCAGCCCAGCAGGCGCTTGAGCGTCTTGCCGAACGCGGTGCTGAAGCGGGTGCCCTTCATCGCGTCCTTGATGGCCTCGCGCTGCTCCTTGGTGGTCACGCCGTAGCTCGCCAGCGCGGTGGCCGTCGCGAGCGCCGCGTCCTGCGCGAAGTGCACCAGGTACAGCGGCGCCTCGCCTCGGCGCAGGGCTAGCTCGACCGTGGCCTCGATCGGGGTGTCCACGTATTCGTAGGACAGCGGCACCGGGCGCGGCGCGTCGTCGATCGTGTCCACGTCGACCCCCGTGCGCTCGGCCAGCGACTTCGCGATGTCGGAGGTGTCGCCGAGCGTGGCGCTCATCAGCAGGAACTGCGTTTTGGGAAGGGTGAGCAGCGGAACCTGCCAGGCCCAGCCGCGATCGGCCTCGCCGTAGAAGTGGAACTCGTCCATCGCCACGCAGCCAACGTCGGCGCGTTCGCCCTCGGTGAGCGCGATGTTCGCCAGAATCTCGGCCGTGCAACATACCACCGGAGCGTCGGAGTTGATGCGCGCGTCGCCCGTGACCATGCCCACGTTGTCGCGGCCCAGCAGCTCCACGAGGTTGAAGAACTTCTCGCTCACCAGCGCCTTGATGGGAGCCGTATAGTAGGAGCGGCGGCCCGTGGCCATGGCCAGAAAGTGCATGCCCAGCGCCACCATCGACTTGCCCGACCCGGTGGGCGTGCCCAAGATCACGTGGTCGCCCACCATGAGCGACATGATGGCCTCCTCCTGATGGGGCCACAGCTCGATCCCGCGTGCTTCCGTCCAGCCGATGAAGCGCTCGTAGGCCGTCTCGGCGTTGAGCCAGGGCTCCAGCTCGGGTTCGCCTTCTTCCGGTTCCCACCACCCGGGCGAGAGCCGCCCCAACGAGCCGTGCGCGAAGGCATCGGCCGCGGCTGTGGGGGTGGAGGCGGCTGCGGGGGCGGGGTCTGGGGGATTGCCGTTCATATCGAGAGAGTCGTTGCTCATTCGCTGTCTTTCTGGGTTGCTATCGAATGGATGCGAGTCGCTCGCCGCGCGCACGAGCGTGCGCCGCGAGCTCGAATGCAAGTCGCGCTTACCCATTATAGAAGACAGTGACCCTACATGGTCGCCGTGACGATGAGGCTTTGGACGCAGAGACGGGCATCGCGGATTTCACGCGCGACCGATCGGGGTACCGTACTCGCGCATCATCGCATCGCGTGTGACTACCCATTGCTTGCCGTATTTGCGCGCGTCGGTGCCGGACTCGATCTTGCCGTACGATACCGCCTTGCGCAGGGTCGACTCGCTTAGGCCCCAGAGCTCCGATGCATCTGCGAACGACATCAATCCGTCAAACGGCGTCTCAACAGGATGGCCGTTATCCCATAGCTCGTCGCACGAAATGTCGATGTCGTCGTTCCAGTACACACCGTATCCGCCGGGGTCCACCGATGCCGACTGAAAAAGCTCATCGTTTTCGAGCGGTTGGAAAGCGGGATGCTTTCTGATGAGCGGTTCCATGTCGTAGAGCTTGGTGGTTCCGTTCGCAAAGAGCACGGCGAGTGACTTGCCAGCTCGAGGATAGATTTCTTTGATCTTGTTGAACATGTCGGCTCACCTCTCATTCAAGCGGGGGAAGCTTTCTGAATTCCTGCGTTTCCCACATTTCCATGAGCGATTCCCTATTCAGGGCAATCCATTCTTCTACGAGATCCGTTGCACGGCGAGACATCTCTCCGTCCAGCAATTTGCCAGTAGCGATGTCGAAAGCTGCAGTGTCTTCGCCGTATATCGCGTGAATATGCGGTGGGTTGTGCTCGGATTGGAAGAAGTACATCCTGATAACGATCCCAAAGAATCTGGAAATTACTGGCATGCGGGTTCTCCTTTGGGTTGATGTGGACGTGAGAGTATAGTATCACTGTATCGTGATACTATACAAGGTGTATGCGCGCTCAACTTTTTGACAAGCTATGCGATGGTGGCTCTGCCAAGTGATTTTGACAGGATTTCGCTGTCCGCGGTTCAAAAACCCCGCCATATGACGTTCCCCCGATGCCCCTTGACGGCCCTGTATTCGTGCGTGAAAATCGCCAGCACAATATATTGTGTCAAAGGCCTTAGAGCAGGCTTTCATAACTATGGCTCCCTGCTCGCCGCTTTCGCGATCCTCTCCAAGACTGTCATCTGATGGGGTTTTTGAACCGTCGACCCTCAATTCTTGTCAAGAGTGCTTCGAAGATCCGACTGCCACGGAAGTTGGCCGAGTTTTGGCACGGAAGTTGGCGGAGTTTTGGCACGGAAGTTGGCGGAGTTTTGGCACGGCAGTTGGCGCGGCCCACAGTTACAGCCCGCAGCTGTAGCCCGATACCTGCAACCCGCCGCTCACCGCGGCAGCTTGCAACAGCCGCCTCAATCGCAGCAGCACGCCGCCCGCAACCCGCCGCAGCCGCAGCCCGCGCGCTCGTGCACTTTGTATTCGGCTTGTCTGGTTTTGAGGTTGAAGCCACATCCGCTGTGCGTAGCCGCGGACGCAGCGGCCTGCAGCAGCCGCTCGATGGTGCAGGTCGCAATTGGCAGCAAACGGATGCAATCGGCTGCAGCGTCGCGCCAGCCCGCGACCCGGTTCATCTGGTTTGTATGCACCGGCGTCGTTCGGTGCTGTCCCGTTCGGGTTGCACAAGAGAATTCTTGCCAAGAAGCGAAACTCCCTGGGTAAGAAGACAGTGCCCCTACACAATTGCCGTGACGATGAGGCTTTGTATGAAGATGGCCACGATGCCAGCGATGAGCGCGGCAATCATCACCTTGCGCATTACACGCTCTAGGGCAAACAGCTTGATGCTGCAGGTAAAACTCGCGATAAGGAGCACCGCAAACCAAGCCATGAACGGTATGGCTATCACGTAGGCAACAACTTGGATGAACAGGTCGTACATGGGCGCTCTCCAATCGTTGTGGGGTTGACGTGCAAGGCCGGCATGCCAACGCTGCATTTTCCAATCGTCCATGGCTCTGCCAAGTGATTTTGGCAGGATTTCGTTGTCTGCGGTTCTCACGGTAAGAGTCGTTGTCGCCGGGTAATATCAGAATACTTTCTGCTCGATGAGTGCGAACTGCTTTCGTCTCAAGAAGAAATCTGACACTGCGGCGCGAAACGCGGCAGGCGCATCATAGTTGCAGGAATCTTGCTGGCGTGATGGCCGGTACCTTGCTCTTCTCGAAGTCGTTCACGTTTCGGGTTACGATGCAGCTTGCTCCGAGACGCGAGGCGGTCGCGGACTGAATGGCATCTTCGTAGTCGTCGAAGCCAAGCGCAGCGGCGCATCTGAGGTCCTTCGCCTCGAGGTCGGCGATTTCGAACGTAACGTCCAGCACTCCGATAACCCGCTCGATGTCGCTGGGCTCCAGTTGCTTGCGCATGACGTACACGAGGTTTGGAATGGATAGAGCCGAGAGAATGCCGCGAATCTCGCCGGCCTCGCACAGGCGCATCACGTTGGCCGAGGCCTGGACGAACGGCTCTCGAGCGAGCAGGACGTCGAGCACGACGTTCGTATCAACCAAGACGCTCATGCTTCTCGATCCTCTCCCGGCGCATTGCCTTCTCGTCAACATCGCCGTGAAGGATCCCCAGGAGCGAGTCGGTTAGAAACTCGCGTTTCCTAGCGGCGGAAACGATGCGCACGACTTCCTTCCCGTTGCGCGTTACAATGACTTCGTCGCCGTTTTGAGCGGCGCGCATGTACTTGCCGAAGTTGTTCTGGGCTTCGGTGGAGGTGATCGTGATCGCCATAGCTGTGCTCCTTTCGACATTAGCTAACATATGTGTACTACGGTTTAGCTAATTTGTAAATATCGGAGGAAATCGCGCTGGAATTCCCGCCGCGCCATGATGATTTGACAGAATTTGATCCTCGAGTGTTCAAAAACCCCGCCATATGACGTTCCCCCGATGGCTCTTGACGGCCCTGTATCCGTGCGTGAAAATCGCCAACACAATATATTGTGTCAAAGGCCTTAGAATAGGCCTTCATAACTATGACTCCCTGCTCGCCGCTTTCGCGATCCTTTTCGAGACTGTCATCTGATGGGGTTTTTGAACCGTCGACCCTCAATTCTTGTCAAGAGTGCTTCGAAGATCCGACTGCCACGGAAGTTGGCCGAGTTTTACCACGGAAGTTGGCCGAGTTTTACCACGGAAGTTGGCGGAAATATACCACGGAAGTTGGCGCATTTTTGGCACGGCAGTTGGCCGAGTTTTGGCACGGCAGTTGGCGCGGCCCGCAGCTGCAGCCCGCAGCTGCAGCCCGATATCCGCAACCCGCCGCTCACCGCGGCAGCTTGCAACAGCCGCCTCAATCGCAGCCACAGTGGCCCGCAACAGCCGCAGCCTGGCCGGGGCAGTCGACCGCAGCCCGCGCGCTCGTGCACTTTGTATTCGGCTTGTCCGGTTTTGAGGTGAAGCCACAGCGCCGCGCGCAGCCGCAGCAACCGCCGTTAGCGATCCGGTGGGCTTGGACTTTCGGCACATCGATATGTTGCGGGGGGGGGCGTTCTGGACTATGCTGTAAAAGTTGCATAAAGGAACTCGCAGCAAGAATCGAGATACCCGCGGCGCGCTTTCCCCTGCACGAAAAACTTAACGACTCCAAGAACGTCGCTCATCGCGGTGCAGGCGGCGGTCGCAAAAAAGGAGCACTAGTGAAACGCTTCAGCCTTTGGGTTGTGGAAGACGACCCGGTCCAGCGCGCTGGAATTCAGAGCCTTCTGGCGCAGTCCGCATGGGCGGACCGGCTCGACGTGGCTGCGTTTAGCGGCTTCGACGAGGTGAGGACCAAACTGCTCGCGAGCGACGTGCCTGACATTCTTCTTTGCGACATCGATTTGGGCGAGGGTTTCCTCTCGGGCGTCGACATGGTAAACGCACTCTTCGCCCGGAAGCGCACCAAGGTCATCTACACCACGGCATATCTCAACCTCGTAGGCAGCGTCTACAACTCCGACCACGTGTGCACGATTGGCAAACCGTTCTCGCTCAGACAACTCGAACTTGCGCTTGACCGGGCCGAACAGGCGATTGCGCGCGATGCCGCCGAGTATCTGGCCTATTCCGTGGGAGCGAGCGTGAGGAAGTTGCCCTGCTCGCAGATCGTGTGGTTGGAAAGTTCTGGCCACCATGTGAAGATCAACACGCTCAACGACGTGCGCGAGACCTACGACTCGCTGCGCGACCTGGCCGGGAGGCTTCCCTCGACGTTCGCGCGCAGCCACAAGAGCTACGTGGTGAACCTGGCGCATGCGGTCGAGCTTGGCAACGACGGCCTCGTGATGGTCAACGGGTTTCGCGTTCCCGTAAGTCGCAGCTATCGCGCCGCGCTCAAATCGGAGCTGATGAGCTTTCTCGAGATGATGGGTTAGGAGGCCTCCTGTGTTCCTGGACTGGCTGTTTTGCTTCGTGTCGGCGATTTCGGGCGAGGCGGTGATCACCTACGCGGCCGTGCGCTTGCTCGAGTGCACCCGACCGAGCGTCTACTGGGTGGTGTGCTTTGCCGGCTGTGCCGTTACGGGAGCTGCCAACGTGTTTGCCTCGGCCGACTTGCAGACGGCGTGGACCCTGGTGTGTTTGGCGATCTTCGTCGTGACCCTTGTCGTTTTTTCCGCGCTCAAGCCGCTGCGCGCGCTGCTGATGGTGGCATGCATCTTTGTGGTGATGATACTTGCGGAGTTTGCGGCCACGTTGATGGTCGTCGTCGCGTTCGGCGTAAACGTGGCAGCCAGCGTCACGGCTCTCGCATACCAGCAGCCGGCGGCCTATGCGTTCACGCTCGTGTTGCACGCCATCATGCTGGCTCTGCTGTACTACGGCGTGTTCGTTTTGAAGGAGAGGTTCGCGAAGAGCGACAGCCTGGCCAACGGCTACGCGATGCTGTTCTTCGTGTCGCAGGTGGCCATGCTCTTGGTCGCGACTTCCATGGTTGTGCGCTTCGCCGCGGTCGACGACGAGGGCGCGATGCTGGCCGGATGCGCGTTTTCGATCGTTGGCGTGGCGGCATTCGCGGTGTTCATCGTGGCGACCAGGAGACAGCAGGAACAGGAGCTGGTTGACGCGCGGATCGAGGCTGCCAACGAAGCCAGCCAGGCGATGCTCGAGCGCTCGCGCGAGATGGATTTGGAGTCGCAGCGGGTGTCGAAGCTGCGTCACGATTTTCGCAACCAGGTGCAGGCCATCGAGCTGCTCTGGAAGCTGGGCGAGCGAGAGAAGGCCGCCAAGTGCATCGACGACCTGATGGCCGAATGCAGGCAGGAGAGCGCGCGATGACGGCAATCGAGTTTGCGTGCGCAGGCGCTTGCGTGGTACTCGTCGTGGCTACGTCGGTGGTTCTTCTGCGGAAGAGCGCGGGTGTGGGCGCGGGCGCGGATCGTGTGGTGGCGCGCCGGGCGACTGCGGTGATGTTGCCGCTCGTGCAGCTTGTGGTGGCTGCGGCCGTGCTGTGGTTGGTGCGCGACTCTGGCATGGTGGCGGTGAGCGGGCTAGCGGTTGTGGTCGCGTTGGCATTTTGCTGCGCGGGAGACGTGGCCCTGCAGAAGTCCTTGCAGAAGACACAGGGCAAGAAACTCAACGACGAGCAGGTGCGCATGGCCGAGCAGAAGGCTCGTGCGGCGGAGGAGCATCATGCTCTGGTTGAGGCCAACGCGGCCAAGACCAAGCGGCTTTGCGAGAACTTAGCGCAGGAGCTTGGGGAACTGAAGGCGAGTTTCAGGCAGGGCGGCGATGGAGTTGCTGCAGTTGCGGTGCCGGGTTGTGATGGCTTGGCCGCGGCGGTGGCGGCGGACGGCGACGGCGTTGCCGCGACCGCGGCGGCGGGCGAGTCGCATATGTTCGATGGCGTGGAGGCCGCGCTTGGCGAGTTGGAGAGCGAGACGAGGTCGAGATACTGCGAGCACAAGACAGCCAACGCGATCATCGCGCTGAAGGCCGCGACGTGCCAGCGCGAGGGCGTGGACTTCGAGTTCACCGGCAGCGTGCCGCAAGACGTAGAGCTGGAGGACCTGGAGATGTGCTCGGTGCTTTCCAACCTGCTGGACAACGCGCTGAACGCCGCGCGCGAGGGTGCCGCACGGGGCGCGGACGAATCCACAGACGCGGACTCGGACGGAGCCGCAGACGCGAGTGTGAGTTCGAACGAGACCGCAGCAAGCGCAGACGTTGCCGCGGAGGATGCCGCACAAAGTGGCGCTTTCGTGCATTTGTCTTGCCAGACGAAGGGCGCTTACTTGGTAGTCAGGGTGTTTAACAGTTGCGGCTTGGAGGCCGCCAATTCGAAGAACGGCACGAAGCAGCGTCGCACCAGCAGCGACAGCATGCGCGAGCACGGCTGGGGCATGCAGATAGTGGACCAGATAGCCCAGCGCCACGACGGCCGCTTTACGTTGGACCGCGGCACCCCTGGCGAGGCTGCCGCCACGGTGATCTTGAAGATTCATCATGTGTAACTACACGACTGCGCGGCATGGTGCTGGGATTTTCTCCAAATATTGGTCAACCGAACATGAAGATTCGGCATCTTCGTACACGTAGCCACAGGCTTTCGGCTCAAGCTGGGAGAACAATGCAACCGCGTCTCTGCAGGATCGTAAGGTTAAGCAGTCGCTTCCAATGGAGGAAAACAGATGTTC